>NZ_JACBWZ010001064.1 GCF_013870595.1 Streptomyces sp. WELS2
GGCGGTGTGGACCGGCCGGGTGTGTCGGAGGTGTTCTCGGACCGGTTTCCGAAGACGGGGTTGCCGATCCCCACCACGTCCACGGTGTTGCCGCTGACGTTCACCGGCAGGTCGACCGGGAGCTGGATCCCGTTGCCCGAGACCACTCCGGGCGAGCCCTGCTCCTTGCCGACGGCCGTGGCCCCGCCCGACGTCGCGGCGCCCTCCTTGCCCCCGGTCCGGTCACCCTTGTTGGCGCAGCGGTTGCCCATGGCGGGGTTGAGCAGCCCCACCACGTCCACGGTGTTCCCGCACACGTTCACCGGAACGTCGATGGGCAACTGGATGCCGTTGCCGGAGATCAGCCCGGGCGAACCGCCCGCGTACCCGCCCGCGGCGGAGTCCGCGTGCGCCGGCCCGGCCACTGCCATCGCGCCCGAGGCGGCGGCGACGGCGATGACACTGTTTCGGGTAACCCGTTTCATCGGTTCCCTGTCCTTCCAGATACGGTCGCGGGCGCTTGCCCGCACCCGGTGAAACGCGGTTCAAAGCGCGCAAGTTATGGCTTATCAATCTTTCGCCGGGTACCAGAGACGAACCGCGCGCGCCCGGCGGGCGTCCCCGGCCCGTCGGAAGCCGGCCGTGGCCCGTCGAAAGTCGGCCGTTCCGGCGGGCCGCGCAGATGGCCGAGCCCGCGGCAGCGGTGGCGTCCGGGAACTGATAGCTGTCGTGGGGGCACCTCAGCCGGAGCCGATCCACCCGAATCGACCGAGACGAGGAGCGATGGCAACGACCGTACGCGACACCAGGAGCGACACCGCGCCCGCCGGCCTGCGCCTGCCCGGCATCCTGCTGGGCGTGGGCCTCGGCGGATTCGTCGACGGGATCCTGCTGCACCAGCTCCTTCAGTGGCACCACATGCTGACCAGCACCGACCACGACCGCATCGGGGTGAAGTACTACGACCCGAAGAGCGTCTCCGGGCTGGAGATGAACACCGTGTGGGACGGCGTCTTCCACACCGTGTGCTGGCTGGCCGTCCTGTCCGGGCTCGCCGTGCTGTACGCCCGGGTGACCACCGGCCGGCGGCGGGTGTGGGCCTCGCGGGTGCTGTGGGGCTGGATCCTGGTCGGCTGGGGCCTGTTCAACCTGGTGGAGGGCCTGCTGGACCACCAGATCCTGGGCATCCACCATGTGCGCGGCGGATCGCACCAGGTGTGGTGGGACGTGGCCTTCCTGGTCCTGGGGGCGCTGCTGGTGGCCGGCGGGCTGCTGCTCCAGCGGGGCGGCCGGTCCTACGACCCGGCGGCTCCCGGCACCGTCCGTGCGGGACGCCTCGCCTGATGGGCCACCACCACACCTCCCATCCGGCGGGCGGTTTCGCGCCGGAAGTCGTCCTGCCGGTCCTGGCCCTGCTGGTGTGCGCGGGCGGCTGTCTGCTGCTGGTCCGCCGGGCGCGCCGGCGCAATCCGGCGCGGTCCTGGAGCCCTTGGCGGACCGCCGCGTTCTGCGCCGGCGTGGTCCTGACGGCGGTGGCGCTGCTGCCGCCGGTCGCGCCCTTCGCGCACCGGGACTTCCGCGGTCACATGGTCCAGCACCTGCTCATCGGGATGTACGCCCCGCTCGGGCTGGTGCTCGGTGCCCCGGTCACCCTGGTGCTGCGCGCCGTCTCCGCGCCCCGCGCGCGCCTGCTGACCGCGGTGCTGCACAGCGCCCCGGCGCGCCTGCTGACCCGTCCGCCGGTGGCCGTGCTGCTGTCGGCCGGCAGTCTGCCGGTGCTGTACTTCACCCCGCTGTACGACACCGCCATGGCCCACCCGGCCGGGCACTGGCTGGTGCACGCGCACTTCCTGCTGTCGGGGTGCCTGTTCGCGCACGCCG
>NZ_JACBWZ010001065.1 GCF_013870595.1 Streptomyces sp. WELS2
GCGCGGCGCCCAGCTCCAGCACGGTGCGCCAGTCCTCCAGCACGCCCGCGTCGAAGGCGGCCGTGCGGCCCTCCTCCTCGGCCTGACGCAGCCGCAGCACATCGTCGTCGGCCGGGTCCGCGTCCGCGCGGACCAGCCGGGACACCCGCTCCCCGAGCAGGGAACGCACCGCTTGCGCCGCGCTGTCGGCCCGGGCCGCCTCGTCGCCCGTGCACAACACCGGTCCGATGCCCCGCACCAGAGCGGCCACCTGGAGCTCCTTGTCGGCGGGGCGGCCGCGGCGCAGCAGCGCGGCGGTCCGCAGCGCGTGCCGGTGCCGGCCGGCGTACAGCAGATCCATCAGCTCCTCGACGCTGCGCAGCTCCATGCGTCAGTCCTTCCGCGAGACAGCCGTTGCCGCGTCAGCAGACCATGGCCGGTTTGCCACCCGGCCAACGGCACTTGAACTGCGCCGGGTCGGTCAACCGTTCCCCAACTTATTTCGAAGAGGCGTTCGTTCATATCCGCCGTACGGGTGATTCCGGACGTCGTAGGAGTGAGCATCTTATGGGAAAAGGCCCCATATTGTGGGCTATTGGGAGGCTGCGCGAAGCACAGTGGTTACACCTTGTTTTCATTCCCTATCGAGCGGATGACCGCTCATTTGGTTAATCTGGGAGTCGACGGACAACAGTACGGGGTCTCACCCACACCCACCGTCCGTCCTGGGGCACGCCGGTCCACAACGGCCTGCTCCGGCAGCGGAAACCGGCGCCACCGCGTCCGTAATCGGCCTTCCGACCAGACCCGAGCGGGCGTCCGGCGCCGTGGCGCGGACAGTCCGGTATGCCCCCGAGGGTGACCCGACACATAAGGAGTGCGCGGTGACACCGGAGAAGACGAATCGCGAACAGCGCCCCGAGGAACGCACCGAGCGCAGGCGCCGCCGGCCCGGAGAACTCGGCAGCCTCGAGGTGTGGGCCCGCTCCGCCCCGATCCGCCTCGCCGGCTACGAGGACGACCTGGCCGAGCCGCACATCCTGCCGAGCGTGGACTGACCCTCCCGCCCCGGCCGCCGCGACCGTCGTCCGCGTGGGTGTGACAGACTCACGCCCATGCCGATCAGAGAAGCCACGGCCGGGGACTGGCCGCGGATCTGGCCTTTCTGGCACCGGATCGTCGCCGCCGCCGAGACCTACGCCTGGGACCCGAACACCACCGAGGAAGCGGCCCGCGAGCTGTGGATGGGCCCGGCCAAGCGGGTCTACGTCGCAGAGGACGACAGCGGAGCCGTCCTCGGGTCGGCCTACCTCACGCCGAACCACGGCGGACCCGCCGCCCGCGTCGCCAACGCCGGCTTCATGGTCGACCCCGACCACGCCGGCCGCGGCATCGGCCGTGCCCTCGCCACCCACGTGCTGGCCGAGGCCCGGGCGCACGGCTACCGCGCGATGGTCTTCAACGCCGTCGTCGAGACCAACCCCGCGGTCGCCCTGTGGACATCCCTCGGCTTCACCATCCTCGGCACGGTCCCGGAGGCGTTCGAGCACCCACGTCACGGCAGGGTGGGGCTGCACATCATGTACCGGTCGCTGGAGTAGTCCCTGCCGTCACAGTCCCGCGGTCCGCGGCCAGGGGACCAGCTGCGCCAACTCCTCGGCCACGCCCAGCAGAAGGGACTCCGTGCCCGGCCGGCCCACCAGCTGCACGGCGCAGGGCGCGCCCGAGGGCAGCGCGCCCACCGGCACGGACATCGCCGGCCAGCCGGTCAGGTTCCACGGCGGAGTGAACGGCGAGTAGGCCGAGTTGGCGAGGACGTTGCGCAGCCAGCCGCGCTCGTGCCACGGCCCGGCCTCGGGGGAGCGGCGGGCCAGG
>NZ_JACBWZ010001066.1 GCF_013870595.1 Streptomyces sp. WELS2
ACGGTGGCGGCGGAGAGTACGGCGACGGTCAGCCGGAACAGGTAGCCGATGCCCTTGCGGACCCGGCCCCGCCGGGGCGGGTGCGGTGTCGACGGGGTTGCGGTGATGCTCATGCGGGAGTCCTTGTCCAGATTCCACGGCGGAGGGTGAGAGCGGCGTACGGCAGCAGCCACGCCAGGACACAGCAGGACAGCAGGCTCATCAGGGGCCGGTAGCGCCAGCGCCTGTCGCCCGGGTTGTCGAGCCGGAACGCCAGGCCCCAGATGCTGCCCTTGAGCAGCATCCCGGCCACGTAGAGCGCGGTCAGTCCGGCCGCCCAGTGCAGCGGGGCCCACACCAGGTGCAGGAAGACCAGGGCGGGGGCGGCCAGCACCCACAGGGCGTGGCCGTAGTAGAGCAGGGCCGGGACCGGTCCGCGGCGCCACATGAAGCCGCCGGTGAAGAACAGGTTGCGGATGAAGCTCTTCTTCCAGCGGACCTGCTGGTGGATGAAGGGCCGCCAGTGGGCGGGCACGTTGGTCCACACCCGGGCGGACTTGGTGTAGCCGACGAGCCAGCGCCGCTCGGGGTGGTCCTGTCCGGCGATGAACGGCGAGCCGGCGTGCCGTTGCTTGAGGGCGCGTCCGCGCCAGGCCTGGCCGAGCACGTACCCGGTCAGCTGCCGGTCGGTGGCGAACCGGAACGGGGCGCCCGCGAACCGGTCCTCCGCCCAGGCGGGCAGGTAGTTGTAGACGGCCTCGCGCCGGAACGCGGCCAGCGGACCGGACACGCAGGTGACCGCCCCGTACGCCGCCTCGGCCGCCTTGGCGATGCGGAACTGCCCCTCGTACCAGACGTCCTGGACGCGGGTCAGCGTGCTCTGGTGCGGGTTGAGGGCGCGGCAGTGCCCGCTGACCGCGCCCAGGTCGGGATGGCGGATCATGGCTCGTACGCACTGCCGGATCGCGTCCGGGGCGAGGACGCAGTCGGAGTCGGTGAACATCAGGATGTCGCCGTCGGCCAGCGCGCAGGCGCGCACCAGGGCGGCCTTCTTGCCGATGTTGCGGTCCAGCCGGATGACGGTGATGCCGAGTTCGTCCGCGAGGCCGTCGAGGACCGCGCCGGTGCCGTCCCGGGAGCCGTCGTCGACGACGATGATCTGGAGGTCGGGGTAGTCGGAGGCGGCCATGGAGCGGACGCAGGCCTCGACGTTGCCGACCTCGTCCTTGACCGCGAGCAGGAAGCTGACCTTGGGTCGTTCCGGCAGCGCCGGGAACGTCTCGTGGTCCGGCGCCCGGCGGCGCAGGGTGCGCACGGCAGGGTCGTCGTACTGGGTGTAGGCGAGGTAGAGCAGGCCGGCGGTGCCGGTCAGCACGGCCAGGCCGTAGCAGGTGAGCAGGCTGGGTTCGTACGGCAGCCGGACCGAGCGCCGGGCGATCAGCAGCAGCACCGGTACCAGCGCGATCAGACCGAGCAGCCGTACGAGGGCGGCCCGTTCGCGCGGGTCCATGGCCTCCAGGGCCCCGCCCAGGCGGGCCCGCAGCCGGCGGCGGAGGGGGGAACCGGCCGTGGCGGACGCCGAGGGCAGGGTGCCGGGTACGGCGCTCACCGGACCGCGGCGGGGGTAGCGGTCCGGATGCGGTGGCGGGGGTCCAGCACCCGTGGCACCGCGTCCAGCCAGCCGAGGTCGGTGCCGGGGTGCACGGTGTGCACGATCACCAGGTCCCAGTCCTCCTCGTGCGGGTCTGCCACGGACCGCAGCTCCCGGCCGTCCACGGTCAGGCGCGGCACGTGGCAGTCGCTGTAGTGGGCGTCGGCGCCCCGCTCGGCGAGCAGGGCGAGCAGCCGCAGCGCCGGGCTCTCCCGCATGTC
>NZ_JACBWZ010001067.1 GCF_013870595.1 Streptomyces sp. WELS2
CTCACGGTGGGCCTGCGGCTGCTGGACCTGGGCGTGGCGCTGGAGGCCCACGGCCAGAACCTGCTGGTGGTGCTGGCGGCGGACGGCACCCCGCTGCGGCTGGTCTACCGCGATCTGGCCGACATCCGCATCAGCCCCGCCCGGCTGTCCCGGCACGGCATCACCCCGCCCGCCGTCACCGGCCGCCTGATCACCGACGACCCCACGGTCCTGCGCCGCAAGCTCTTCGGCTCCCTGGTGTCCGGCGCCCTGGCCGGCACGGCGGGCTCCGCCCAGTCCCTGGCCACCGCCCTGGAGGAAGCCCTCCCCGACCTCCCCCCGACCCCCGACCTGCCCGCCCTGCGCGAGGACCCCCTCCCCACGAAGGCCCTGACCCTGATGCGCCTGTCACCCACCGGGGCGGGGGATCTGTGGACGGAGCTGCCGCAACCGCGCTCGCTGTCCCATCACGCCGGTGCCGTTCCGGTCGGCCGGAAACGGCGTTGACCTCTTCCCCTGGCGTTCGAATGGGTACCGATCACCGAGCGAGAGGAGTGCCACGTCCCGTGCGAGCACTGGGCATCGAGGGCGCCTGGGTCTACGAGCCACGGGTCTTCGACGACGACCGGGGCACCTTCCACGAGTGGTTCCGTCCGGATGTGCTGCGCGCCGCCACCGGCCGGTCCATGACCGTCGCCCAGGCCAATCACTCGGTGTCCCGCCGGGGTGTCGTACGGGGCGTCCACTACAGCGCCGTACCGCCGGGCCAGGCCAAGTACGTCACCTGTGTGCGGGGTGCGGTCCTCGATGTGGTGGTCGACCTGCGCACGGGGTCCCCCACCTTCGGGGGCTGGGAGGCCGTCACCCTGGACGACCGTACGCACCGGGCGGTGTTCCTCGCCGAAGGGCTGGGCCACGGCTTCGCCGCGCTCACCGACGACGCGACCGTGGTCTATCTGTGCTCCACCCCGTACGCCCCGGAGCACGAGCACGGCATCGATCCGTTCGACAGGGACCTCGGCATACGCTGGCCGGCCGGGGCGGGGACGGTGCTGTCCGACCGGGACCGGGAAGCGCCGTCGCTGGCCGAGGCGGGTGCGCGCGGCCTGCTGCCCCGGTACGCGTCGTGCTGACGAGGTGGCTGGTCACCGGGGCCGAGGGCCTGCTGGGGCAGGACCTGGTCCGGGTGCTGGCCGCCCGGCGGTTGGACACCCTCGCCCTGTACCGGCGGGAACTGGACGTCACCGACCGGGGGGCCGTGCACGCCGCGGTACGCGCCGTCCGTCCCGCGATCGTGGTCAACTGCGCGGCGTGGACCGACGTCGACGCCGCCGAACGGCAGGCCGGGCGGGCCCGCGCCGTCAACACGGACGGGGCCCGCCATGTCGCCGAGGCCTGCGCCGCGACCGGGGCCGTACTGCTCCACCCGTCCACCGACTACGTCTTCGCCGGAACCGCCACCGCTCCCTACCCGGAGACGGCCCCGACCGAGCCGCGCACCGTCTACGGCCGCACCAAACTGGACGGCGAGCAGGCGGTGCTGAGGACGCTGCCCGAGCGCGGACACGTGGTCCGCACGGCATGGCTGTACGGCGCCCACGGCCCCAACTTCGTGCGCACGGTGATCGAACGGGAAGCGCGGCTCGCCACCCTGGACGTGGTCGACGACCAGTACGGCCAGCCGACCTGGACGGTGGAGCTGGCCGGTCTGCTGGTGCGGCTGGGCGAGGCCGCCGCCCGGGGTGTCGCCCCACCGGGCGTCTACCACGCGACCGCTTCGGGCACGACGACCTGGTACGGGCTGGCCCGCGAGGTGTTCCGGCTGCTGGGACGGGATCCGGACCGGGTCCGGCGTACCACCACCGCGGCGCT
>NZ_JACBWZ010001068.1 GCF_013870595.1 Streptomyces sp. WELS2
ACACCAGACCCCACAACTCCTGCGCCGAACCCACCCCACCCGGATACCGCGCCCCCAACCCCACCACCACCACCGGATCACCCGACACCGGAACCGGAGCGGGCACGGGATCGGCCGTCCGGCGCTCCTTGCCGAGGACCACCTCGCGCAGGTATTCGGCCAGCCGGGCCGGGGTCGGGTGGTCGAAGACCATCGTCGCCGACAGCCGGGTCCCGACGGCCGTGGACAGCCGGTTGCGCAGCTCCACGGCGGTCAGCGAGTCGAAGCCCAGCTCCTTGAAGGCCAGGTCGGCACCGATCTCGTCGCCGCGGCCCAGCACGGCCGAGGCGTGGGTGCCGACCAGGTCGAGCAGAATCTCGCGTTGCCGGGCCTCGGGGAGCGAACCCAGCTCACCCGCCAGTCCGGTGGTACGCACCGGTTTGCGGGCGCGTGCCAGCGCGCGCAGCACCGGACGGTCGCCCAGTGCGGACACCTTGAGTCGGGCCGCGACCACCGCCGGTTCCGCGCTCTCCAGGCCGCCGTCGAACAGCCCGAGTCCGTGATCGGTCGCCATCGGCAACAGCCCGGCGCGGACCAGGCGTTCACCGTCGGCCTCGGACAGCTGCCCGGTCAGCCCGCTGGCCTCGGCCCAGTAGCCCCAGGCCAGCGACACCGCCGGCAGGCCCTGGGCGCGTCGGTACGCGGCGAGGCCGTCGAGGTAGGCGTTGGCCGCGGCGTAGTTGGCCTGTCCGGGGCTGCCGAGCGTGCCGGCCGCCGAGGAGAAGAGGACGAACGCCGTCAGGTCGTGTCCCCGGGTGAGTTCGTGCAGGTTCCACGCCGCCCGTGCCTTGGGTTCCCACACCGCGGCGAGGCGTTCGGGGGTCAGCGACTCAACCACGGTGTCGTCGAGTACGCCGGCCGCGTGCACGACCGCGGTCAGCGGGTGCTCGGCCGGGATCGAGTCCAGCACGGCCGCCAGCGCGTCCCGGTCGGCCACGTCACAGGCGGCCACGGTCACCTCCGCGCCCAGCCCGGACAGCTCCTCGCGCAACGCCGCCCCGCCACCACCACGGCTGACCAGCAGCAGATGCCGCACACCCCGCTCGGCCACCAGATGCCGGGCCACAAGGCCCCCCAGCGTCCCCGTACCACCCGTGATCAGCACCGTGCCGGCCGCGTCCAGATCCCCGGGAACCGTCAGGACGATCTTCCCGATGTGAGCGGCCCGGCTCATGAACCGGAAGGCGTCCCGTGCGCGGCGGACGTCCCAGGTGGTGAGCGGTGGCAGGCGCAGCTCGCCCGCGCCGAGCAGCCGGACGGCCTCGGCCAGGATCTCCCCCAGCCGCTCCGGTCCCGCGTCGGCCAGGTCGAAGGCCAGCACGCCGGGCCGGATGTCGGCCTTGCCCATCTCCACGAACCGGCCGCCGGGCGCGAGCAGCCGCAGGGAGGCGTCCAGGAACTCACCGGACAGCGAGTTCAGCACCACGTCGAAGGGCCCGAACCGGTCGGCGAACTCCAGGGTCCGGGACGAGGCGATGTGATCGTCGTCCAGCCCCAGGGCGCGCAGCGCGTCCCACTTGCCCGGGCCGGCGGTCGCGTGGACGTCCGCTCCCCAGAGCCGCGCGAGCTGGACCGCCGCCATGCCGACGCCGCCCGTGCCCGCGTGGATCAGGACCCGGTCACCGGCCTTCAGCCCGCCCAGGTCGCGCAGGCCGTACCACGCGGTCATGAACGCGATCGGCACGGTGGCGGCCTGGGTGAACGTCCACTCGTCGGGGATGCGCACCAGCACCCTGTGGTCGGCGACGGCCACCCGGCCGAACGCGCCGGGCAGCAGCCCGGTGACCCGGTCCCCCGGCCGCAGCCCGGTG
>NZ_JACBWZ010001069.1 GCF_013870595.1 Streptomyces sp. WELS2
GAGAGTTCGGGGGCGAAGGAGCGCTCGATGCCGTACTTGATGTCGGCCGAGGTGATCGGCGTGCCGTCCTCGTACTCGAGGCCCTTCTTCAAGGTGTACGTCCACACGGTCGCGTCCATGTTGGGGCGCCCGGTGTCGGTGGCGAGGTCCGGGACGACCTTCGCGCCGGCCTCGCCGTTCTCGCGGTTGCGCGTGGTGAGGGTGCGGAAGACCAGCGAAGGGACGTTTCCGCCGCCGGAGGTGTACAGGCGCGCGGGGTCGAAGTCGCTCTGCGGCTGGGAGTTCAGGATCGTGAGCGTGCCGCCCTTGCGGGGCGCGGAGTCGCCACCGGAACCCTTGGCATCGCTGTCCTCGGGGCCGCAGGCGGCGACGCCCGCTGCCACGACCAGGCTGACGGATGCCGCTGCCACGCGGCGCGCTCTGACGGACGGTTGACGCATCGGAATGACGACCTCTCGGGATGACGAGTCGAGAAGGAGTCGAGTTCATCCAGGGGTGATCAGGAGTTGATCAAGGGTTGATCAACGTTTTCCCGGCGGATGAATCGAGGATTCTCTCGGCAGGTGAGACATGTGGACGAGGAGTGAGACGACTGCGGACAGACGTCGGCCCCGGCGTCGGGTCGTCGAAAAATCCGTGACGCGGTCACGGAGAGAAGGGCTGAACAGTCGCGACGCGAACGCCGGGGAGGCGGCGTCAGCGACAGTGGATGTCGGCCACGCAGAGTGCGGTCACGCCGATGAGCGCCAGCTCGATGGCGGCGCTCGCGGGGACGGCGTGACTGGACCACATGCGCAGCAATATGGATGACCATACGGGCTTGTGTCAATGTGACATTAGCGCCGCCTGTCAACTCCCCGGGTAAGGCCAGGGGTTGGCTCGGCAGTGGATACCGTCGTGGTCCAGGAACTTGGTCTGCTGCTGCATCACCGGAGCAAGTTCGCCGTCCTTCTGGCAGGTGACGTGTCCGTGGCCGAGCCGGTGACCGACCTCATGGTTGATCAACATTTGCCGGTACTCATGGATCCGGTCACCGTATGTCGTGCTTCCTTGAGCCCACCGGTACGCATTGATCATGACGCGTTCGGTCGCGGCCGAGTCGCAGGAAACGTTGTCCTCGGTCGTGTCCAGACCCGACTTGGCGCACCACTTGGCGGTGGTGCCGGGGCTGGCCAGCGTGATCACGAAGTCGGGCGTGCCGGAGGAGACGCGCTCGAAGGTGCGCGCGCCGCCGTGCGCCCAGCTGCGCCGGTCGTTGAGCGTCTTCTGCACGGCCTCGGCGAACAGCGCGCCGTCCAGTCCCAGCCCCTGCTCGACATCGACGCGGTAGCGGTACTTCCGCCCGGTGCCGGGCGCCTTGTCGAAGCCGGGCACGACGTCGAACCTCCCCGGTCCGCTCAGCGTGGCGCCGAGCGGATACGTGCGGCTCATCTTCTGGTCGTACGTCAGGGCGGGCGCGCTCGGCACGGCGGCCGGCGCCGAATCGCCGGAAGTGTCGTGGGCGTGGTCGGTGGCGGACTGCGGCCGTACGTCGCCGTCGTCCCGCGCCTTGGTCACCTGGCCGGCGACCATCACCGCGAGCACGGTGGTGACGGCGGCCGCCGCGATGCCGGTGAACGTCCGCCCCTTGCCGCCGCGCGGTGCGGGCACACCGGTACCGGACGCCCGCGGCGCCTCGGCCGGCTGTCCGGTCGTACGGGGCGCCGGGTCGGTACCGGTACCGGAACGCTTGCCCGTACCGCTGCCGTTGCCCGTACCGGCACCGGACGCGGAGCCACCGGTGCTCTCGGGACCGGCACCGCGCGGACCGGCGCCCTTGCCGTCGCCGGCGCCGTCGAAGGCTT
>NZ_JACBWZ010000107.1 GCF_013870595.1 Streptomyces sp. WELS2
CCCCGGTGGCCTACCCCTACCCGGACGGCTGCGGCAGCTGGCAGCAGGCCGACGTGCGCACCGCCCGCGACCGCCTCGGCTGGCGGCCCCGCATCAACCTCGAGGAGTCCCTGGCCGACATCTGGATGGAAGCGGCCTGCCGCATCTGATCCCGCCGGCGTCCGGGCGCACCGGCCCCCGGCGGACGGTGCCCGGCTGCTGGGACGCATCCGTCTCGCGCCTCGGAACGGGTGTCTCGGAATGAAGAAGGGCGTGGCAGTGTTACGAGGAGAACAACTGTAGTGATTGACCGACCAACGGAGTCCCCGTGTCGCTGCCACCCCTGGTCGAGCCGGCTTCCGAGCTCACCGTAGACGAGGTTCGCAGGTACTCCCGCCACCTGATCATCCCTGATGTGGGCATGGACGGGCAGAAGCGGCTGAAGAACGCCAAGGTGCTCTGCGTGGGCGCCGGCGGCCTGGGCTCGCCGGCGCTGATGTACCTGGCCGCCGCGGGCGTGGGCACCCTCGGCATCGTGGAGTTCGACGAGGTCGACGAGTCGAACCTGCAGCGCCAGATCATCCACAGCCAGTCGGACATCGGCCGCTCCAAGGCCGAGTCGGCCCGTGACACCGTCAAGGGCATCAACCCGTACGTGAACGTGGTCCTTCACGAGGAGCGGCTCGAAGCCGACAACGTGATGGACATCTTCAGCCAGTACGACCTGATCATCGACGGCACCGACAACTTCGCGACCCGCTACCTGGTCAACGACGCGTGTGTGCTGCTGAACAAGCCGTACGTATGGGGCTCGATCTACCGCTTCGACGGCCAGGCGTCCGTCTTCTGGTCCGAGCACGGCCCCTGCTACCGCTGCCTGTACCCGGAGCCGCCGCCCCCCGGCATGGTTCCCTCCTGCGCCGAGGGCGGCGTGCTGGGCGTGCTGTGCGCGTCCGTCGGCTCCATCCAGGTCAACGAGGCGATCAAGCTCCTCGCCGGCATCGGTGACCCGCTGGTCGGCCGCCTGATGATCTACGACGCCCTGGAGATGCAGTACCGCCAGGTCAAGGTCCGCAAGGACCCCAACTGCGCGGTCTGCGGCGAGAACCCGACCGTCACCGAGCTCATCGACTACGAGGCCTTCTGCGGCGTCGTCTCCGAGGAGGCCCAGGCGGCGGCGATCGACTCCACGATCACTCCCAAGCAGCTCAAGGAGTGGATCGACGACGGCGAGAACATCCAGATCATCGACGTCCGCGAGCCGAACGAGTTCGAGATCGTCTCCATCCCGGGCGCCACGCTGATCCCGAAGAACGAGTTCCTCATGGGGACAGCCCTGGAGAACCTCCCGCAGGACAAGAAGATCGTCTTGAACTGCAAGACGGGTGTCCGCAGTGCGGAAGTCCTCGCGGTCCTGAAGTCCGCCGGCTTCGCCGACGCGGTCCACGTCGGCGGCGGCGTCATCGGCTGGGTCAACCAGATCGAACCGCACAAGCCGGTCTACTGATTCACGGCTCTCGCCGACCGGCGAGACCGAGGAAGCCCACGGCTCCGAGTCCGCTCGGAGCCGTGGGCTTCTGCCGTTCCCGGCCGGCGTGGGCCGGGCCCGGACGGCACGGAGACGGCCCGGGGAGGCACGCGCCGCGTGGCCGGCGCGCGGCCCGCTCTTGATCGCCATCTACTTTGTGATGCAAAGTTGACTCCCGGGCGGGCGCCCATCCGGTGGTCCGCTCACGATCGCTGCCGAAGCGCAGGCCACAAGGGGGAGAGATGGGAACATCCGCACCGAGCAGCGCGGGATCGGAACCGAGGGGCCACGCGGCCGCCTTGCTGGCCGCGACGGAAGGTCTCCGGGCGAGGACCCGCACGCAGACCAACGGAGCATGGACTCTCCTCCTCGGCTTCGGACTCCTTGCGCTGGCGGCGGTTCCGGTTGCCCGGTACGCCTTCAACTTCGGAGCCCACGGGCGCTACGTCGGGTCCTATCCGACCTTTGCCTACGCCGAGCTGACCGGCTTGTGCGTCGTCCATGAACCGGGAACCCCCTGCCTGAAGGGCGAGTTCGACGGGGCGTTCCTGCGCTTCGTGGCATGGGGTGTGTGGTTCGCGCTGCTCCCCCTCGCGTGGTTCGCCTTCGCCCGCTGGTACCGCCTGCGCGGTGAGGCCCGGGGCGTCGTCCCCCGGCGTGGCATGTGGGTCCGCGTGATCGCCGCGGCCACCACGGTGATCACGACAGCTCTGGTGGTGTTGCTGTTCGGCAAGGACCAGCCGTGGGAGGCCGTGCTGCTGGAGAACAGCTACGCCTCCCCGTGGTACCTGGTCGGCATCGGACTGATCGCCCTCGGCATTGCCGAACGCAGTTGGATCGCCATGACGGCCGGTGCCGCTCACGCCCTGCTGCTCACGGGGTACCTGGGAGCCTCCTGGGGCAGCGGATGGCTTCCCTGGCAGCACCCCTCCCACCCCGGCTGGGCCGACGGACCGCAGGCCAAGGCCCTTCTGCTCGCTGCCGTCCTGCTCCTCGCCGGTCTGTGCGAGCGGGCAGCGGTCCGCCGCCGGGACGCGCCCGGTGTCGCAGTCGCGGGTACGGTCGTCTCATGAGCGTCGGAGACTCGACCGCTGCGCAGTACGACCAAAAGGAACCGCATCCCACTCAGGCGCTGGACGACACCGTCCACCAGCGCGTGCGGCTCGGCGTCCTCACCGTCGCCCGCGAAGCCCACCGGGTCGAGTTCGGCTTCCTGAAGGAGCAACTGGCCGTCACCGACGGGAATCTCTCCCGGCACCTGAAGGTGCTGGAGGAGTCCGGAATGATCACCGTGGAGAAGGGCTACGTCGGCCGGCGCCCCCGCACATGGGTCACCCTCACCCGTGAGGGTGCGCAGGCCCTGGACGCCGAACTGCGGGCCCTGCGTGCACTCGTGCGACGCCTGGAGGCTCCCCGCTCCGTATCCCGCACACCCGACACCTGATCACCGTTTCAGGAGTCGAGTACGGCCCTGGCCCGCGGCCCGCGGTTCGGCATGACGTCATGAGCAGACCTTGCCGTCCTCCGGCACCTTTCCCTTCAACAGGTACGCGTTCACCGTCGCGTCGACGCAGGCGCTGCCGCCGGCGTACGCTCCGTGGCCCTCTCCTTTCCAGGTGAGCTGGATGCCCACTCCGCGGCCCAGTTCGCCGGCCATGCTGCGGGTGCCCTCGTAGGGGGTGGCCGGGTCGCCGGTGTTGCCGACCAGGAGGATCGGGGCCGCGCCCGGCGCGCTGACCTCCGGGGTGTCGTACTGGCCCGGCACCGGCCAGTCATGGCACCAGCCAGCGGTGTCCCAGCCGAGGTAGGCCCCGAACACCGGGGAGATCCGCTCGAAGCGGGCCAGTCGGCGTTTCGTCTCGGCGGGAGTCGGACGTTGCCTGTCGTCCAGGCACGAGATGACCCGCTGGGACTGGGACGTGGTGCCGTAATGCCCGGAGGCGTCCCGCTCGTTGTACTCGTCGGCGAGCGCCAGCAGTTCGGAACCGTCGCCCCGCCGTGCCGACTTGAGCGCGCTGGTCAGTCTGGGCCAGCTCGGCTCGCTGTAGAGCGGGAGGATGATCCCGGTGGTCGCGAGGGTCTGGGTGAGTTTCCGCCCGGACGAGGCGGGCAGTGGCTCGGCGTCCAGCCGCCTCAGCAGGCCGGCTATCTCCCGCGAACCCTGAACCGGGTCCTGGCCGGTGGACTCGAGGTAGTCGTCCAGGGCCCGCTGGAAGCCACGGGCCTGGTTCTCGGCGTGGCCGACCATGTCCGCGGCCGGGTCGACCACCGCGTCCAGCACCAGCCGGCCGACCCGCTCGGGGAACAGGTGGGCGTAGACGCCGCCGAGTTCGGTGCCGTAGGAGATGCCGAAGTAGTGCAGTCTGTCGTCGCCGAGGACCTGGCGCATCAGGTCCATGTCGCGCGCCGTGTCGGTGGTGGACACATGGGCCAGCAGCGGGCCGGCGGCCTTCTGGCAGCCCTTGCCGAAGTCGGCGGCATCCCGGAAGTACGCCTGCTCCTCGGCCGGGGTGTCCGGTGTGGCGTCCACGGTCTCGGCGGCCTGTGTCGCCCGGTCGTCGCGGCAGCGCACGCCCTCGCTCGCGCCCACGCCGCGCGGGTCCCAGCTCACCAGGTCGTAGCGCTCGCGGAGTTCGGAGATGGCGGGGGCGAAGTACGGCATCGTCGACACGCCCGAGCCGCCGGGGCCGCCGAAGTTGAACAACAGCGAGCCGATGCGGTCGCCTCCGGTCGCCCGGGAGCGGATGAGGGAGACCCCGATGGTCTTGCCGCCCGGGTCGGACCAGTCCAGTGGCACCTTGAGCGTCGCGCACCGCCAGGTGCCTCCCGGCGCGGGGGAGTCACCGGTGGCCTCGCACCGGTGCCAGTCGAGCCGCTGGGAGGTGAGCGAGGCGGGAAGGGCCGTGGCGGACGGCGCGGTGGGGGAACCCGGCGCCGACGGGGGAGCGGAGCCGGACGCCCTGCCCGCGTCGCCCTTTCCGTCCCCGCCGGACGAGCCGCCGCAGCCGGCCAGCAGCAGCCCTGCCGCCACCGCGGCCGTCCACCATGGAAATCGCGTCATGCGTACCCCCCCGCAACTGGCCCGCCGCGTCGTGCCGCGCCGGTCGTCCAAGTCATGGTAGGCGTCTTCGGCTCGCTGCGTGACGACCTGTGGATAACCCTGTGACCTGCGGTTTTCCGCTTGCGCCCGGGGTGTCAGGAACAGACCAGGCCGGGCTTGGGCACCTTTCCGTCCAGCAGGTAGCCGTTCACCGCGCGCTGCACGCACTTGTTCTTGCTGTCGTAAGCCCCGTGCCCCTGGCCCTTGTACGTCAGCTCGACGCCGACGCCCTTGCCGAGCGCGTTCACCATCTTCTTCGCGCCCTCGTACGGGGTGGCCGGGTCGCCGGTGTTGCCGACGACGAGGATGGGCGCCGACCCCGGCGCGCTCACGTCGGGATGGTCGGCGGCGCCGGGCACCGCCCAGTCCGTACAGCTGATCATGCCCCAGGCCAGGTAGTCCCCGAACAGCTCGGACGCGGCGCGGAACCGGGGGAGCCGCCGCTGGATGTAGTCCACGGTGTACCGCGCCTTGTCGTCGGAGCAGTTGATGGCGGCGTTCGCCGCGGTCAGATTGCTGTACTCCCCGTTCTCGCTGCGGCCGTTCATCGAGTCGGACAGCAGCATGAGGATCTTGCCGTCACCGTCGTAGGCCTCCGCCAGTCCCTCGGTCAGGTACTCCCAGAAGTCCTTCGAGTACAGGGACTGCGCGATGCCGTTGGTGGCGGCGGTCTGGGTCAGCTCGCGCGGGGAGATACCCGGGATGGGCTTCTTGTCCAGGTCGGCGAGCAGTTTCGCGATGCGCTCCTTCACCTCCTGCGGAGTGTCGCCGATCGGGCATTCCGTGGTCTTGGAGGTGCAGTCCTTCGCGAAGTTGTCCAGGGCGAGCTGGAAGCCCTTCGCCTGGCCGAGCGCGCCCTGTTCGGCGTCCTGGGTGGGGTCCACGACGGCGTCGAAGACGGCCCGGCCGACGTTCCCGGGGAACAGGTGGGCGTAGACGCCGCCGAGTTCGGTGCCGTAGGAGATGCCGAAGTAGTGCAGTTTGCGGTCGCCGAGGACCTGGCGCATCAGATCCATGTCGCGGGCCGCGTCGGTGGTGCGCACATGCGGCAGGACCTTACGGGAGTTCTTCTCGCAGGCGGCGTTGAACTGCCGGGTGCGCCGCAGCAGCCCGGCGCGTTCGGCGCTGTCGTCGGGGGTGGCGTCCTGCTGGAAGAACTCGTCCAGCTGGGCGTCGCTCTCGCACTTCACCGGCGCGCTGCGGCCGACCCCGCGCGGGTCGAAGCTGACCAGGTCGTAGCGGGTGCCCAGGGCGGCGTAGTCCGGGCCGAACGCGGGCAGCGTGGTGACGCCACTGCCGCCCGGGCCGCCGAAGTTGAACACCAGCGAGCCGATCCGTCGGTCCGCGGGACCGTCGGCCCGGGCGCGGATCAGGGCGATGCCGATCGTGTCGCCCTCGGGCCTGGCCCAGTCCAGCGGCGCCTTCATGGTGGCGCACTGCCACTCGGTGCCGTTGGGCAGCGGCGTGGGCGCGCTGCCGCCGCCCTCCGCCTCGGACGGGGCCGGGCAGTCCTTCCAGTCGAGCCGCTGATGGGTGAGATCCCCGTCCTCGGAGTCACCGCCGCAGCCGGTCAGCGCGGCGAAGAGCAGCACAGCGGAGGTGGTCAGCGCGGTGGCGCGCAGCCGGGAGGGGTTCGCCATGCTCCCCATCGTGAGCGTGCGCACGCCGGCTCGCGCGGGGCGCGGGCCGTCCGGGCTACATCACCGCGTGCTCAGAGAGCTCCCTTGCGGGTGAGGTGGTTGAAGGCCAGCCAGCCCGGCAGCACCGGCAGCCACAGGGTCAGCAGCCGGAACAGCAGGACGGCCGGGGCCGCGACCTCCTTGGGCAGGCCCACGGCGATCAGACCGACGGTCAGGGTGGCCTCGACCGCGCCGACGCCACCGGGGGTCGGGGCCGCGGAACCGAGCGCGTTGCCGGCGAGGAAGACGACGGCGACGCTGGCGATGCTCAGCGACACCGAGCCGTCGCCGAAGGCCCGGATGGAGGCGTCCAGGCACATCACGAAGCAGGCGGTCAGCAGCAGCATGCCGCCGATGCCGGTGACGAGCTTCTGGGGCCGCTGGAGCACGTCGAGCATGCGCGGTACGACACCGGCGAACAGCGACCTCACGCGCGTGACGACGAATTTCCGCAGGAACGGCACCGAGGTGACCACGAGGACCAGGACGGCCACGGTCAGCAGGCCCGCGATGACCGTACGGGACGGCGACAGCGACGGCGTCTTCTCGGTGCCGGTCAGATAACCGAAGGACAGCAGCATCAGGATGTGGCAGCCGAGCCCGAACAGCTGCGAGGCGCCGACACTCGCCACCGCGAGCCCCGGGCGTACGCCGGCGCGCTGGAGGAAGCGCGTGTTGAGGGCCACCCCGCCGACCGCGGCCGGTGCCACGATCTTCACGAAGGATCCGGCGACCTGCGCCGCCACGGTCCGCGGGAACGGCACCCGCTCCGGTACGAACCCCAGCAGCGCCATCGCCGCGGCGACGTAGCTGAGCGCGGAGAACAGCACCGCGGCGGCCACCCAGCCCCACTGGGCCCGCGCGAACAGCGTGCCGAACTCGATGTGGGTCAGCTGCGTCAGCAGGTAGTACGCGCCGATCGCGCCGGCGATGAAGCTGATCAGCGTGCGCGGCCGGACCCGCTCCAGACGCGCCGGTTCCACGGGCGCCTGGGGCCTGATCCGCAGCACCTGGTGCCGGATCTGGGTGAGCAGATCCTCCTCGCGGGCTTCCTCCAGGGCCTCGTCGATGGCGCGCTTCTCCGCGCGCTGCTCGGCGCGTACGGCCTTCTTGTCGGGCTTTCCGGCACCTGTCCCGGCCGTCTCGGACGCCTCTTCCAGACGGGCCAGCTTGGCCTGGCGGGAGGCTTCGAGCACCGCCTCGCGCTCGCGCTGGGCCCGCTCCCGGGCCAGTCGGCGCAGGGTCGCGCGCGTGGAGCGCGTCAGCGCGATCGGCTGGAGCATCGGCAGGCAGTCGGCGACCGCGTCCGGTCCGAGCACACCGACCGCCGAGGCCACGGCGCGCTCGGCGCCGACCCGCAGGCCGAGCGTGGTGACCAGCTGGGCGACGTCCATGCGCAGCAGCAGTTCCCCGGCCGCGATCTCGCCGCCGCGCAGCTCGGTGAGGATCACCCTGCCGGAACGATCCACCAGAATCGCGTCACCGGCCAGCCTGCGGTGCGCGATGCGCCGGGACTGCAGCGCCCGTACCTGGTGCCAGGTGTTGCGCAGCAGCTCGTCGGTGATCTCCTCGTCGGCCAGCGAGTCCAGGGTGCGGCCCCCGGTGTGCTCGTAGACGAGCATCACCGCGTCGGGGCCGAGTTCGGAGGTGGCGATCAGCTTCGGCGCGTTGGCACCGGCCGCGATCGCCGCGTACGCCAGCAGCGCCTCCTGCTCCAGCGCCTGGCGCAGCGACTGGAGGCTCGAGCGGGTGGCGAAGCCGCGCAGGGTCAGATTGCGCCACGCGCGGTAGAAGAAGCCCTGTGCCTGCTGTTCCCGGTCGACGACCGTGACGTCCAGCGGCGGGCCGTCCTCCAGGGTGACGAAATAGCGCCGGCCCCGGTCGCCGCTCTCGGACTCCGAGGTGTCCTCCCGGGAGGCGCTGACGGGGTGGAAGCCGACGTGCCTGAGGCCCGCCATCAGGGTCTGGCCGGTGGGGCGGACGTTGGGGGAGCCGACGGCGTAGAGGGTGCCGTAGGCGACGGACCAGCCGATCAGCACCGTGAGGATGATCGAGAAGGGGGTCGTGTAGCCCGTGACCAGCATCGAGAACGCGTCGAGCAGCAGCACGATCCACAGCACCGCGCGCCACCTGGGTCTGCGGGACATGCCGACGGCCGACATATAGGCGATCACGGGCGCCAGATAGCCGTGCACCGGGTCGGTCAGGGCGTGGATGTCGCCCGGGGAGGGCTGGGTGAGCGCCTCCTGGATGGAGTCCGGGGCGGCCTGGGCGACCCACAGATCGGTGGCGAGTGTCACCCCGTGGGCCAGGACGGCGGCCAGGACGCCGTCGGCGATGCGCAGGCCGTCCCGTTTGATCAGCCGTTCGATGGCGAAGGCGACCGGCACGAGCAGGATCGCGATGCTGGACACCAGGCCCGCGATCTTGATCAGCAGGTCCGGGGCCTGTCCGGTGCCCTTGTTGATGTCCTGTTCGAAGCCCGAGGTGGTGCCGTGCGCGAACGCGGCGATCGCGAGGAGCACCACGATGGCCAGGACGCCCACGAGGAGCCGCATGAGGTCGGAGGGGCGGTGCACGCGCGCGGGGAGCAGCGGTTCGTCGACCGCCACCCGCTCGGCGTGCGGGTCGTCGTCGTACGGGTCCGGAGGCGTCTTCTCCGTGCCGGGCGCCTTCTCGGGGGCCGAGCCGCCCTCGCGCGCGCGTGTGAGGGACTTCTCGCCGGTCGCGGACGCGTCCTTACGCGCGCGCGTGCCGTCGTCCTCGCCCGAGGTGTCGTCGGGCGTGCCGTCGGCCTGGGGCGCGTTTCCGTCCTCACGCGCGTCGTCGTTTCCGGACGGACCGGTGTCCTCGGCCGCGCTGTCGCCCTGACGCGCGCCGTCGTTCTCGGGGGGGCCGGGTGCGCGGAGGCGTCAGGGGTGCTCGCCGCTCTGTCGGGGTGCGCGCCCTGCTCGTTCATGGTCTCTTCTTGGTCTCGTATCACCAGTCACCGCCCGCACGATGGTGGCATGCCCCACCGACACAGCGGGGCATCAGGGTGCGGATGCGCGGGCGCACAGTCTGCCCGAAGCGCCGCCCGGGGGCGAGGGCGCCGTTCGCCCCGCACCCCGCCGAGAGCCCCGAGCGGTGCGGCAGGATGGGGTGGATGAGCGAGCAGAGCCCTTCCGAAGACGCCCCCGCCGGGTACCCGGACGCGCTGCCCGAGTACGCCGAGCGGGTCCTGGAGGTCGCCGAGCGGATTCCGCCGGGCCGGGTCATGACCTACGGCGACGTCGCCGAGTGGCTGGAGGAGGGCGGCCCACGCCAGGTCGGCCGGGTGATGGCCCTCTACGGGGGCGCCGTGCCGTGGTGGCGGGTCGTACGCTC
The DNA here is from genome assembly GCF_013870595.1 of Streptomyces sp. WELS2. GTDB lineage: Bacteria > Actinomycetota > Actinomycetes > Streptomycetales > Streptomycetaceae > Streptomyces. The sequence goes on from NZ_JACBWZ010000107.1 coordinate 9,653, forward strand.
CGACGGCGTGCTGCTGCCCGGACACGAGCTGAGCGCGCTGGCGCACTACCGCGCGGAGGGCACCCCGCTGAAGCACTCGGGCAGGACCGCGCAGGGTCATCTGCCGCGGCTCGACATGCGACGGGCCCGCTGGGATGGCGGTGCGGACGCGGAGGGTCACACCTGACAGCTTCCGCCATCGGATGCCGCCAGGGCAGACCCGTGGCCCGTTCGGGTGACATCGGGGACGTCTGTGGCATGCCGTACGTTCGTGAGGGGTGGGATACGCGTGGACCGAGCGTCCGGCGGGGTGACCCGAGCACCCGGCCGGATGGCCCGAGCGCCCGACGGGACGAACCGGAAGCTCTGCTTCCGCCCGGAACGGCGGCGTAGCGTCGGCGGCACGTGTCCCCCTCACCCCGCGGTCACCGCCTCGCGCGCGTGACCGCCCGCCCGCCAGCACAACCACCAGGACCGGCCGATCACGTGAGCTCCTCTTCGTCCACCAGGCGCCTGTCGCACCCCTCGGTGCGACAGGGAGGGCGTGGCGCCTACCGACTGGTCCGTACCCCGCCGCCCGTCGCGGACCCCCCTCGTCTGGACGCGGCGCAGCGCGCCGTGGTTGACCACCCCGGCGGCCCGCTGCTCGTCCTGGCCGGCCCCGGCACCGGCAAGACCACCACCCTCGTGGAGTCCGTGGCCGCCCGGATCGCCCGGGGCGGCGATCCCGCGCGGATCCTGGTGCTCACGTTCAGCCGCAAGGCCGCCGCCGACCTGCGCGACCGCATGGCCCTGCGCATGGGCGCCGCGCGCGCGCCCAGGGCGACCACGTTCCACTCCTACTGCTACGCCCTGGTCCGCGCCCACCAGGACAGCGACCGGTTCACCACGCCGCTGCGCCTGCTGTCCGGCCCCGAGCAGGACGTCACCGTCCGCGAGCTGCTCGCCGGCCAGCCCGAACTGGAGCGGCTCGGCCTGACCCATGTGCGCTGGCCGGACGAGCTGCGCGCCTGCCTGACCACGCGGGGCTTCGCCGACGAGGTCCGCGCCGTCCTCGCCCGCACCCGCGAGCTGGGACTCGGCCCGCAGGCCCTGGACGCCTTCGCGGGCCGCATCGGCCGCCCCGACTGGCGGGCCGCCGCCGCGTTCCTCGCCGAGTACCTCGACGCCCTGGACCTCCAGGGCGTGATCGACTACGCGGAACTGGTCCACCGCGCGGTCCTGCTCGCCCGCCGCCCGGAGACCGCCGCCCGGCTCGCGGCCCAGTACGACGCCGTGTACGTCGACGAGTACCAGGACACCGACCCCGCCCAGGTCCGCCTTCTGCGCGCCCTGGCCGGCCAGGGACGCACCCTGGTCGCGTTCGGCGACCCCGACCAGTCGATCTACGCCTTCCGGGGCGCCGACGTGAACGGCATCCTCGACTTCCCGGCCGCCTTCCCGCGCGCGGACGGCCGTCCCGCCCCCGTCGAGGTGCTGCGCACCTCCCGCCGCTCGGGCGCCGCCCTGCTGGCCGCGACCCGCCTGATCACCCGGCGCATGCCGCTGACCCGGCTGCCCGCGGACAAGGTCCGCGCCCACCGTGACCCGGCCCCCGTACGGGAGGGCGGCCGGGTCGAGGTCCACACGTACCCGACCGCCGGCGCCGAACTGGACAACATCGCGGACATCCTGCGCCGCGCGCACCTGGAGGACGGCGTCCCCTGGAGCGACATGGCCGTCCTGGTACGTGCCGGTTCCCGCAGCCTGCCGAGCCTCCGCCGCGCCCTCACCGCGGCCGGTGTCCCCGTGGACATCGACGGTGACGATCTGCCGCTGCGGCACGAGCCGGCGGTGGCGCCGCTGCTCACGGCCCTGCGCGCGGTCGCCACGGCGGAGGCGCGGCAGCGGACGGAGCGGCCGTCCGGTGGCCCTGAGACGGGCGGGCGTACGGACGGGAGCGCGCCCTTCGCCCAGGAAACCGGACGTCCCGGGGACACCGGGCGCGTCGAGGAGGCGGAGGCCACCGCAAGCACATCGGCGGCCGGACGCACCGGCGAGCAGAGCACCGACGCCGCCGAACCGGCCCCGGACGCCCCCTGGCTCGACACCGAGACCGCCCTCACCCTGCTCACCTCCCCGCTCGGCGGCATGGACGCGGCCGATCTGCGCCGTCTGGGCCGGGCCCTGCGCGAGGAGGAGCGTGCCGCCGGGAATCCGCTGCCGCCGCCCTCCGACGAGCTGCTCACGCGGGCGGCGGCAGCGGATCGACGAGCCCGAGGCCGGCGCCACCCAGGTCATCCCGCGCGTCCAGACCGGCTACGCCGACACCTACGCCGAGCTCGACCAGACCGTCGAGACCCCGGTCGTGGGCCACCAGCGCACCGCCCCCGACGCCGCCGGCGCCACCCGTCTGCTGCCGCACATGCGCACGGTCACCGGCGCCTACGACCCCCCGGACGGCCCCGGGGACGGCACCGGGCCGTACGAGACGTACCCGGCGGACCCCGGCCACGACGAGGACGCCGACGACCCGCGCCCCTCCCGCCGCCAGGGTGACGACCCGTCCCGGCACGCCTACTACCCCGGCCGCCGGATGAACCTCGGCGTGGTCCTGCTCCCGCTGCGGATCTTCCTGGGCTTCATCTCCATCTACGCCGGCATGGGCAAGCTGTGCGACCCCGTCTACTTCGACGGCGGCGAGCGCGGCTCCATGGTGAAGTGGCTCAACACCCTGCACCCGTGGGATGTGGCCGAGCCGCTGCGCCAGTTCGCCCTCCAGCACCCGGTCGGCTCCGGCCTGGTGATCGCCTTCCTCCAGGTCGTCGTCGGCGTCCTGACCATCCTGGGCTGCTGGCAGCGCGTGGCCGCGGTCGTCGGCGCGCTGCTCTCGGCCGCCCTGATCGTCACCGTCAGCTGGAAGACGGTCCCGGCCTACGACGCCCCGGACATCATCTACCTGGCCGCCTGGTCCCCGCTGATCATCGCCGGCGCCCCCGTGTACTCCGTGGACGGCCGGCTCGCGGGCGGCGCCTGGCGGCGGCTCGGCCCGCGCTCGGACATCTGGGAGCTGCGCCGCTACGTGCTGCGCCGGGGCGCGCTGATCACGGCCGTCACCGTCGGCCTCACCCTGCTGATCGGCTCCCTGCTGGGCGGCGCGGTCCGCGACTCCGGGCGCGTGGTCGTCCCCGGCCCCGGCGAGGCCCCCCGCAACCACCTGCCCGGCTCCCCGCTCCCGCAGGAG
>NZ_JACBWZ010001070.1 GCF_013870595.1 Streptomyces sp. WELS2
GCCGTCGTCGTCCAGGCCCGCCGACAGCGGCTCGCGCACCGCCTGGAGCAGGGAGTCGGCGAGCAGCCCGGCCTCCGAGCCGTCGTGCTCGGCGGCGACCGAGGGCAGCGGGACCAGCGCGACCGCCTCGTCCCCGGTGTGCGCGACGGCGATCCGGTCGGAGTGCTCCGGACCGGTCGCCAGCGGGTCGACCAGCACCTCCTCCAGCAACGACTGGGCGACCGGGCCGCCGTCGACCTGGTGGCCGCCCTCCCACTCCACGCGGGCCACCACGACCTGCCAGTGCGGGGCCGCGCCGAGCCCGGGCAGCAGCACCGGCGCCGCCACCCGGAGCCGGGCGGCTATCTCGGCGGGCGCGGCGCCGGTCTGCACCAGCTCCAGCACCTCCTGGGCGAGCCGGCGCCGGACCGTGCGGGCCGCGTCCCTGCGGTCGCGTTCGACGGCGATCAGCTGGGTGACGCCCTGGAGCAGGTCCAGCCGCTCCCCGGGCCAGTCGCCCGCGTCCGCCTCCACCGCCAGCAGCCAGTCCGACAGCACCGTCTCCCGCACATCGCGGGCGGCCTGCGGGGAGCGGCCGGAGGAGCGGATGGGGAACAGGGAGTAGGTGGTGCCGTGCGCATGGACCCGGTGCGGGCCGCGGCGGCCGGTGCGGCTGGCCGCCAGGTGCTCGGCGGCCAGCCGGGTGCAGGTCTCGGCGGGCAGCGCGGGGCCCGCCACCTTGGAGCCGGCGATCAGCCGGCCGGTGGGGGAGAGCACCCAGGCGCGCAGGTCCAGGTCGGAGCCGAGCAGATCCAGGACCACGTCCGGGCCGCCGCCCGCCGGGCCCGAGGTCATCATCCGCCGGTGCCGGTCCACCACCGCGGCCAGGTCCCCGGCCCGCTCGCCGGAGACCTGCCGGACCACGTGCTCGGTGATCGTGGCGAACGCCACCGACTCGTGCACCGCGAACAGCGGCAGCCGGTGCCGGGCGCAGGCCAGCACCAGGTCCTCCGGCACATCGCCCAGCTCCGCCTCGCCGGCCGCGAGCGCCGCCACCCCGGCCTGGGCCAGGATGCGCACGAAAGGCTCGGAGTCCGCGGCGTCCCTGCGCCAGGCGAGGCCCGTCAGCACCAGCTCGCCGCCGGAGAGGTAGCGGCTCGGGTCGCGCAGGTCGGTGGTCATGACCCCGCGTACCGCGCGGTCCAGCTCGTCCTCGCCGCCGAGCAGCCGCAGGCCCAGCGCATCGGTGTCCAGCAGTGCGCGCAGCCGCATCTCGTCGCCGCCGTTCTTTGTCTCGAAACCTACGATGAATCTTGGAAGGGGGGCCGGGGCCGTCCCGGGGCAGCCGGAACCGGACGCCCGGGGAGGCGTGATGCGGTCCTCCGCGCCGTTTCCCGCGTTTCCCCGGGAAATCGGAGAGGTTACCGATGGCCTCTGTTCATACGAATCTACAAGATGCCTGCCTTGGCCAGCCAACTCCTTCATGGTTTCGGTGACTGACCGGGCCGGAGTACCGGGCGGTCTACTGAGTCCACTCCACGTGAACAGCACATGAACGAGCCGCGCCCGCCACGCACGGATTGGCTCAATCCGCACGACTCACGAGACGAAGAAGAGAGCCGGTCATGGACTTCCTTCGCCCTGCCAGCCGGGAGGAGGCGCCCGCCGCGCAGGCCGGGCACCCCACCGCTGTGCCGATCGCGGGCGGCACCGGTGTCGTGGTCGGGATCGGCTTCGGCCACCGGCGGCCCGAGTACCCGCTCGACCCGGACCGCGTCGGCGGACTCCACGAGCGGGAGACCGGCGGGCGGAGCGTGCGGCCCGGCGCCTTCGTCCCGTACCGCGAGAACACGCGGAGTCC
>NZ_JACBWZ010001071.1 GCF_013870595.1 Streptomyces sp. WELS2
CGGTCCGATGGCGGCGGCGGACAGCGCCAGGGTGGCCGACAGGGCGCCCGCGAGGCCGTACCGGCCGGTGACCTGGGAGACCATCGTGACCACGCCGACGCCCATCATCGACAGCGGCATCCGGCCGAGGAATCCGGCGGCGGAGAAGGCCTTGCTGCCGGGCGCGGCGAACAAGGCTCTGTAGGGGCTGGGCACGGGGTCTCCGGAAGCGTTTCGGTAAGGCGCGAGTAGAGCCGATACAGCTTACAAGTAAGGGCACCCTAAGTGAACCGTCGCGGTGGTCCGGAACGCGCCAATGCGAGCCGTACGGACAAAGAGGCGGTAAGGGGCCGAATCCGGCTCGTCGCACGGCTGTTTCCCCGCTGTCAGTGCCGGGTGGCAGGATCGACCCATGCCAGACGCGCTCGATGCCACCCCGTACGACGCCCTGCTCCTGCTCTCCTTCGGCGGCCCCGAAGGCCCGGACGACGTGGTCCCGTTCCTGGAGAACGTCACGCGCGGGCGCGGCATCCCCAAGGAACGCCTCAAGGAAGTGGGGCGGCACTACTTCCTCTTCGGCGGGGTCAGCCCCATCAACGACCAGAACCGCGCCCTGCTCCAGGCGCTGCGCGAGGACTTCGCCGTACACGGCCTGGACCTGCCCGTGTACTGGGGCAACCGCAACTGGGCGCCGTATCTGACCGACACCCTGCGCGAGATGGCCGCCGCCGGCCACCGCCGTGTCCTCGTCCTGGCCACCAGCGCCTACGCCTCCTACTCGGGCTGCCGCCAGTACCGGGAGAACCTCGCCGACGCGCTGGCCACTCTCGAGGCCGAGGGCGTGGACGTGCCGGCCGTGGACAAGCTGCGGCACTACTTCAACCACCCCGGCTTCGTCGAGCCCATGATCGACGGCGTGCTGCGCGCCCTGGCCGACCTGCCCGAGGACGTCCGCGCGGGCGCCCACATCGCCTTCACCACCCACTCCATCCCCACCGCCGCCGCCGACACCTCCGGCCCCGTGGAGTCCCACGGCGACGGGGGCGCGTACGTGGCCCAGCACCTGGACGTGGCCCGGCTGATCGCGGACGCCGTCCGCGAGCGCACCGGCGTCCACCACCCCTGGCGGCTCGTCTACCAGTCCCGCTCCGGCGCCCCGCACATCCCGTGGCTGGAGCCCGACATCTGCGACCACCTCGAGGAGCGGCACGCGGCCGGCGTCCCGGCCGTCGTCATGGCCCCCATCGGCTTCGTCTCCGACCACATGGAGGTCCTGTACGACCTCGACACCGAGGCCAAGGCCAAGGCCGAGGAGCTGGGCCTGCCGGTGCGCCGCTCGGCGACCGTGGGCGCCGACCCGCGGTTCGCCGCCGCCGTCCGCGAGCTGATCCTGGAGCGGGCCGCAGTGGAACGCGGCCGGGAGGTCACCCCCTGCGCCCTGGGCGCCCTCGGCCCGAGCCACGACGTCTGCCCGGTCGGCTGCTGCCCGGCCCGCGCCCCGCGCCCCGCCGCCGCGGGCGCCGACAGCCCCAACGCGTGAGGAGAGCCGTGACCGACCCCCTGCACCGTGACCTGCTCGCACTCGCCCGCGAGGCCGCCCACCGGGCCGGCGAGCTGCTGCGCGACGGCCGCCCGAGCGACCTGGCCGTGGCCAGGACGAAGTCCAGCAACGTGGACGTCGTCACCGAGATGGACATCGCGGCCGAGAAGCTGATCACCGACCTGATCTCCGGCCGGCGCCCCGACGACGGCTTCCTCGGCGAGGAGGGGGCCTCGGCCGAGGGCACGAGCGGCGTCCGCTGGGTGATCGACCCGCTGGACGGCACGGTGAACTACCTGTACGGACTGCCGACCTGGG
>NZ_JACBWZ010001072.1 GCF_013870595.1 Streptomyces sp. WELS2
TCGGTGGCGTCGGCGAGCCGGGACAGCGCCAGGTCACGGGCCTGGCCCACGGTCTGGTCGGTCACCGAGACGTGCACCAGCACGCCCAGCAGCGCGGCCAGCGCGCAGCACATCACCGTGATGAACGCGGCGGCCCTGACCGCGAGCGCCCCCGACCAGTGCGGCAGCGTGAGCCTCATCGCGCGCCCGGGGAGGCCGAGGGGGAGGGCGTGCGCCGGCCGTGCGGGCCGTCGCCGACGTGCAGGTACTCGTCACGGGAGAACACCATCGCGCGCTGGCCCGGGTCCCACACCCACGTGGTGCGGTACTCGTAGCCGGAGGTGTCGGCCGGGGAGCGTTCGATCAGCGCCCGCCCGGCCAGCTCCACCCCGAGGAGCGCGTCGTTGTCGGCCAGCACCCGCACCAGCCGGTGCCCCTCGACGGTGTAGACCCGCACCGCCGTCTGGTTGGTCGGGTACAGCCGGAAGCCCAGCGTCAGATCCGCCCGGCCGTCCCCGGTCAGGTCCCGGTGGTACGGCTTGAGCAGCGGGCAGCGGGCCCGGTCGCCGCCCGGCCGGCACTGCCTCATCCGGTCCACGGTCGCGTGGTACGTCCCCTTGGGGCCGTAGTCGCCGGGGTGCGCCCTCAGCTCCGCCTCCACGACCGCCACCGGGTCGACCTTCCGTATGTCGCCGCCGGGGACCGCGACGCCCTCGACGGCCTCCCGGGTCGCCACGTCGTAAGGGTAGGCCGGGCTGGACGCGGGCCTGAGATCGGGCCACAGCCGGGTGGGGCTGACGGCGGTCGTGGTGGGCCCGGCGCCGCGCAGGCCGCCGGTGTCCCCGCAGGCCGTCGCCGTCGCCGACAGCAGGGCGACGGCGGACAGGGCGAGGGCGGTACGGGCGGGTCGACGGGCCGGCATCCCTACATTCTGACCGAAGTCTGCTTTGTACTGCTTCGTGTGCCGTGGGTGAGGACGCGGCGGGCCGTCCGGCCGGCGTGCGGGCGCGCGGACTACTCGGCCAGCTCCTCCAGCAGCCGTACGGTCGCCAGGCCCGTCCGCAGGTACTCCACGAACAGCTCGTTGTGCAGCGCCCACGCCGAGCGCCGGGCCCGGATCAGCTGGATCGCCTGGTCGGCCGTGTCGCCCCGCTGGACCAGCGCGTGCGCGACGACCAGCCCCGAGCGGTTGTACCCGTGGTAGCAGCGCACGAGCACCCGGCGCCCGGCGTCCAGCGCGTCGTTCGCCGCCCGGGCCAGCCGGATCACCCCGGCCAGCTGCGTGCCGTCCAGCGGCCCGTCCGGGATCGGCCACACATGGTGCTCCACGCCCGGCTCGGGACCGTACCCGGGCAGCCGCAGCAGCGACTGCACCACGTCGAACTCGTCTCGTACGACGGCGAGCTCCAGCCGCCCGGACCGGTCCCGGAATTCGTGGCCGCCCATCCACAGGCCGGGCACGATCTCGTTCCACGGGCTCTTCGGAGCCGGTACGTCGGGCTGCGTTCCGCGGGTCCGCAACGGTGCCTCCCCAACTCCCCGCACAGGGCCGCCCACCACGGTAACCGGTCTTGCCCCGGGAGCGCCCCGCCTGTTCCCATGGTCGAGGGGTGATGGCATGAGCGGACTGCGCGTGGTGCCGGCCTTCCGGCACGGTCGTCAGCGGCTGTACGTCTGCCGCCCGGACGGAGCCGGCGTGGCCTGGTACGACCGCGAGACGGGCCGGGTCGACCTGCTCGCCGAGGACGAGCGGGACGCCGTCCTCCAGGCGCTGCACCCCTTCCTCACCGGCCCGGTGACCGTGGGCCCGCCCCCGGTCCCGACCCCCGCCGAACTCGCCCGGCTGACCCTGCACCC
>NZ_JACBWZ010001073.1 GCF_013870595.1 Streptomyces sp. WELS2
TCGCGCACCTCGCCGGTCCACCAGGAGTCGTGCCGGGGCTCGACCGCCACCCGCGTACCGGGCGGGAAACAGGCCAGGCAGGCGTCCAGCAGGCCCGGGTCGGCGCGCAGGGTGGGCGGGAGCTGGAGGAGGACGGGGCCCAGGCGGTCGCCGAGGCCCGCCGCGTGGGTCAGCAGCCGGTGCACCGGCTCCCCGGGGTCCTTCAGCCGCTTGACGTGGGTGAGGAACCGGCTGGCCTTGACCGCGACCACGAAGTCCGGCGGCACCCGCCCCCGCCAGTCGGCGAAGGTGTCGTACGACGGCAGCCGGTAGAAGGCGTTGTTGATCTCCACGGTCGCGAACAGCCGGGTGTACTCCTCAAGCCACCGCCGCGCCGGCACCCCGGCCGGATAGACGAGGTCCCGCCAGTCCTTGTACTGCCACCCCGACGTGCCGACATACAGGGTCATACACCCATGAAAGCACCCGCCGTGACGGCACTCATCCGAGCGGTGCTCACAGGTACAGCCCCGCGTCCGCTCCCTCCCGGGCCCCCGGCACCGACGTCGGCGTGGTGCCCCGGCGCAGCGCGTACAGCTCGGCCAGGGTCGCGCCCTCCCGGCCGACGCCCTCCTCGGTGCCGAGCCAGTCCACCGCCTCCCGGCGGGTCAGCGGGCCCACCTCGATCCGGGCCAGACAGCGGCCGGGGCGGACCACGGCCGGGTGGAGCCGCTCCAGGTCCTCGTTGGTGGTGACGCCGACCAGCACGTTGCGGCCCTGGCCGAGCAGGCCGTCGGTCAGGTTCAGCAGCCGGGACAGGGCCTGGCCCGCGGTGTGCCGGGCCTCGCCGCGGATCAGCTCGTCGCAGTCCTCCAGCAGCAGCAGGCGCCAGCGGCCCTTGCCCGCGCCGTCGTCCTCGCCGATCGCGATGTCCATCAGGTAGCCGACGTCGGAGAAGAGCCGCTCGGGGTCCAGGACGCAGTCGACCTGGCACCAGTCCCGCCAGGAACGGGCCAGCGTGCGCAGCGCGGAGGTCTTGCCGGTGCCCGGCGGGCCGTGGAGCAGCAGCAGCCGGCCGGCGATGTCGTCGGGCGTCGTCCGCATCAGCCGGTCCATCGCGTCCGCCACCGGTGCCGTGTAGTTGGCCCGGACCTCCTCCCAGGTGCCCGCGGAGATCTGCCGGGTGGTGCGGTGCGGGCCGCGCCTGGGGGAGACGTACCAGAACCCCATCGTCACGTTCTCCGGCTGCGGTTCCGGTTCGTCGGCCGCGCCATCGGTGGCCTGGTCGAGGACGCGCTTGGCCAGGTCGGCGCTGGTCGCGGTGACCGTCACGTCCGCGCCCCGGCTCCAGCGGGAGACCAGCAGGGTCCAGCCGTCGCCCTCGGCGAGGGTCGCGCTGCGGTCGTCGTCGCGGGCCACCCGCAGCACTCGGGCGCCCTCCGGCAGCAGGGTCGCTCCGGAGCGGACGCGGTCGATGTTCACCGCGTGCGAGTACGGTTGCTCGCCCGTCGCGAAGCGGCCGAGGAACAGCGCGTCGACGACGTCGGACGGGGAGTCGGAATCGTCGACGTGGAGCCGGATCGGCAGGGCGTCGTGTGGGTTCGCGGACATGACCGCCATGATCCGGCACGGATGCCCCGCCCGCACGGCATTTCCGGCCGAACGCTCCGCCGGAAGCCGCCCCTGCTCCGGGCGGGTCAGGGGCCGCCCTTGATCGGGGCGGGTCAGGGGCCGCCCTTGATCCGGGCGCGTCAGTCGTAGCGGCCCCGCCCGGAACCGCGGCCCCGCACCAGCGGAACGGATCGGCCCCCTCCACCGCCGGCCGCACGAACTTGCTCACGATCACTCTCCATCCTC
>NZ_JACBWZ010001074.1 GCF_013870595.1 Streptomyces sp. WELS2
GCGGGCCGTGGCGTGGGTGGAGGACGTGGCCGACACCATCGGCGTCCTGCGCGCGCTGGAGGCGCTGCGGGACCTGGAAGTGCCGCCGGGGACCTCGGTGGCGCGGCTGGCCGCGTTCGACGCCGAGCACGCCGGCAGCCGTCTGGTGGAGTCCCTGCGGGCGTACCTGGACCACTTCGGCGATGTGCCGGCCGCCGCGCGCAGCCTCTCGCTGCACCCCAACACCATGCGGTACCGGCTGGGCCGGATCACCGCCGTGTCGGGGCTGGACCTCGGCAGTCCGGACGCCCGGCTGCTGGCGCAGCTGCAACTGCGCCTCGGCCTCGGGGACGGAAGGCCGCGGGGCACCCCGGGCCCCTGAGCCCTTGTTCGTGCGCCCGCACCGGCGAAGGGGCCCTTCCTCGTCGCCGCGCACCAAGGCGGCGCGACCGGGGTGCGGACCCCCGGTGCGGGACCGGCCGCGGCGGGTATGCGTGTGCGGGACCGACGAAGACGGCCCCCGGGCGCGGCGAGCAGCCTGGTCGTGTGCCCGGGGAAACGGCCCCGGGCCGCCGTCCCACACCGGAGGGTGCACCATGACCGCTGTGTCCCGTGCCGCCGCGCGCCGCGAACACGTCCTGAGGGAAGCCGTGCGGCAGGGCCTGCTCGACCCCGAACTCTCCCCGCTGGCCGCCTTCGTGGACCTCGACGGGGTCGCGGCCACGGTCCGGGCCCTGCGCGAGGCGTTTCCCGGCGCCCCGGAACTGCCCGCCGTCACCCACGCGTTCGCCGCGAAGGCCAACTGCCTGGTGCCGGTGCTGCGGGAGCTGGAGCGGCTCGGGATGGGCTGCGAGGTCGCGACCGGGGGCGAACTGGCCCGGGCGCTGGCGGCCGGGTTCCCGGCCGACCGGATCGTCTTCGACTCCCCGGCCAAGTCGCGCGCCGAGCTGGCGCGGGCCCTGGAGCTGGGGGTGGCCGTCAACGCCGACGGCTTCCAGGAGCTGGAGCGGATCGACGCGCTGCTGGCGGGCCGCCCGACCGCGTCCCGGATCGGGGTGCGGCTGAACTGCCAGGTCGGCGGCGGGGCCATCGCCGCGATGAGCACCGCCACGGCCACCTCGAAGTTCGGTGTCCCGCTGACGGATCCGGGCAACCGGGAGCGGCTGCTGCGGGCGTTCGCCGCGTATCCGTGGCTGACCTGGGTGCACACCCACACCGGGTCGCAGGGCTGCCCCCTGGACCTGATGGCGCGCGGGGTGGCGCAGGCGGTGGAGTTCGCCGACCAGGTGACGGCGGCGTTCGGGCCGGGCCGGGTGGAGGGCGTCGACATCGGCGGCGGGCTTCCGGTGAACTTCGCCGACGACGAGGTCACGCCGACGTTCGCCGACTACGTCGGACAGCTGCGGGCGCACGCCCCGGGGCTGTTCGAGGGCCGGTACCGGGTCGTCACCGAGTTCGGCCGCTCGGTGCTGGCGAAGAACGGGTTCCTGGCGGCGTACGTCGAGTACACCAAGACCGCCGGGGGCCGGCCGATCGCCGTGACACACGCCGGGGTGCAGGTCGCCACCCGGACGGTGTTCAGCCCCGACGCCTGGCCGCTGCGGATCGAGGCGTACGACCCGGAGGGGGCCGCCCTGCGGGGACGGCCCGTCCGGCAGGACATCGCCGGTCCGGCCTGCTTCGCCGGCGATCTGCTGGCCCGCGGCCGGGCGCTGCCGCCGCTGCGGCCGGGCGACCTGGTGGTGGTGCCGGACACCGGCGCGTACTACTTCTCCACGCCGTTCCACTACAACAGCCTGCCCGAGCCGGCCGTGCACGGGGTCCGGACGGACGCGGCCGGCCGGGTGGAGTTCACG
>NZ_JACBWZ010001075.1 GCF_013870595.1 Streptomyces sp. WELS2
GGCGGTACGGCACCGACGCGCGCTACGTCGGCCGGGGCGCGTACGTGGACGCGCTGCGCGTCGAGGCGGGCGGGGCGGTGCTGTTCGACGGGGCACGCCCTGCGGACGCGGCGCGGATCACCGCGCTGGGCTGGGAGCGTTCGGCCGACTGAACGGGGCGGGGCGGTCCCGTTCCAGTACCGCCATCGCCGCGTTGTGGCCCGGCACCCCGCTCACCCCGCCGCCGCGCACCGCGCCCGCCCCGCACAGCAGGACGTTGGCGTGCCGGGTCTCCACACCCCAACGGCCCGTCCCTTCCTCGGCGTAGGGCCAGGACAGGGCTCGGTGGAAGATGTGGCCGCCGGGCAGCCGGAGGTCCCGTTCCAGGTCCAGCGGGGTCTTCGCCTCGACGCAGGGGCGGCCGTCGGCGTCGGTGGCCAGGCAGTCGGCGATCGGCTCGGCGAGATGGGCGTCGAGCTGGGCGAGGGTGGCCGCGAGCAGTTCCTCGCGTGCGGCGTCGTTGTCCCGGTCGAAGAGCCGGGCCGGGGTGTGCAGACCGAACAGGGTGAGCGTGTGGCAGCCGCGCCCGGCGAGGCGGGGGCCGAGGATGGTGGGGTCGGTCAGGGAGTGGCAGTAGATCTCCGACGGCGGGGCGGCCGGGAGCCGGCCGGCGGCGGCCTCGGCGTGGGCGGTGGCCAGTTGCCGGTAGCCCTCGGCGATGTGGAAGGTGCCGGCGAACGCCTCGCGGGGGTCGGTGCCGGGGTCGCGCAGCCGGGGCAGCCGGGTGAGCAGCATGTTCACCTTGAGCTGGGCGCCCTCGGCGGGCTCGGGCGCCGGGTCGCCGGTGAGCGCGGCCAGTTGGTCCGGGGAGGCGCCCACCAGGACGTACCGGGCGGCGGCGGTGCCCTCGCCGTCGGCCGTGCGGTAGGTGATCTCGGCGGTGTGCCCGTCGGTGTCGATCCGGACCGCCTCGTGTCCGGTGGCGATGCGGGCCCCCGCCGAGCGGGCCGCCGCGGCCAGCGCGTCCGTCAGCGCGCCCATGCCGCCGACGGGCACGTCCCAGGCCCCGGTGCCGCCGCCGATGACGTGGTAGAGGAAGCAGCGGTTCTGGACCAGGGTGGGTTCGTGGGCGTCGGCGAAGGTGCCGATGAGCGCGTCGGTGAGGACGATGCCGCGCACCAGGTCGTCGACGAACGTCTCCTCGATGACGACGCCGACCGGCTGCTCGAACAGGGCCCGCCAGGCGGCCTCGTCGTCGATGCGGCGGCGCAACTCCTCCCGGCCGGGCAGTGGTTCGGTGAGCGTGGGGAAGACGCGCCGGGCGACACGGCCCGTCATGCCGTAGAAGCGCCGCCAGGCGGTGTACTCGCGGTCGCCGCCGGTCAGCCGGGCGAACGCCTCCCGGGTGCGCTGCTCGCCCCCGCCGACCAGCAGTCCCATGGGCCGGCCCGCCCGCTCCGCGGGGGTGTACGAGGAGATGGTGCGCGGGCGGACCCGGAAGTCCAGGCCGAGATCGCGCACGATCTTCCGCGGCAGCAGGCTGACCAGGTAGGAGTACCGGGACAGCCGGGCGTCGACGCCGGCGAACGGGCGGGTGGAGACGGCGGCGCCGCCGGTGTGGTCCAGCCGCTCCAGCACCAGCACGGAGCGGCCGGCCCGGGCCAGGTAGGCGGCGGCGACCAGACCGTTGTGGCCACCGCCGACGATCACGGCGTCGTACGCGCGGGTCGGCTCGTTCGCGGACATGGTCCTTCGTAGCACGCGCTGATCCACGAGAGCCAGAGCCGGCCCCGCCCCGGATGCCGCGGGCGTATCACGGCCGTCCCGTCCCCGGCGCCGGACGGGAGGCGGCCCG
>NZ_JACBWZ010001076.1 GCF_013870595.1 Streptomyces sp. WELS2
ACCGGTCGCCGCGGAGGCGGTGAAGGGTGCGGGCCCCCGCTCCCCGGCGGCCTGCAAGAAGACGAGGTCGCCCACCCGGGTCTGCTTCACGCCGGCCCCCGCGCAGCCGGTGGCCAGCAGCGCCACCGAGAGCACGCAGGCCGTGACCATGGTTCGGGTGGGTATCCGCACCGCACACTCCACATCACTATGGGTGATTACGCCCTATTGTTGGCATTGCTCAGGTTTGGCTGGCAACTCGGGGAACGCCGCGCCGGGAATGGCGACGGCGGGCCGTACGGAAGGGCGCGCACAGCCGTGGACTGGTTCACCGCACCCGACTACTGGCTGAGCCGGCTGGTCCTCCAGCGGGCCCTGGCCGCCGTGTACCTGGTCGCGTTCCTGACGGCGGCCCTGCAGTTCCGGGCCCTGCTGGGCGAGCGCGGCATGCTGCCCGTCCCCCGCTTCACGGCCCGGGTGCCCTTCCGGCGCGCCCCCAGCCTGTTCCAGCTGCACTACTCCGACCGCTTCTTCGCGGGGTGCGCCTGGGCGGGCTGCGCGGTGTCGGCGGCGCTGCTGGCCGGGGCGGACTCGGCGCTGCCGCTGTGGGCGGGGATCGTGCTGTGGCTGGTGCCGTGGGCGCTGTACCTGTCGATCGTCAACGTGGGCCAGGCGTGGTACGCGTTCGGCTGGGAGTCGCTGCTGCTGGAGACCGGTTTCCTGGCCGCGTTCCTCGGCAACGACGAGGTGGCGCCGCCGGTCGTCGTGCTGTTCCTGCTGCGCTGGATCCTGTTCCGGGTGGAGTTCGGCGCGGGGCTGATCAAGCTGCGCGGCGACGCCTGCTGGCGGAAGCTGACCTGTCTGGACTACCACCACGAGACGCAGCCGATGCCGGGTCCGCTGAGCTGGTTCTTCCACCATCTGCCCAGGCCGCTGCACCGGGTGGAGGTGGCCGCCAACCACGTCACCCAGCTGGTCGTGCCCTTCCTGCTGTTCACCCCGCAGCCCGTCGCCTCGGCCGCCGCCGCCCTGATGATCGTCACCCAGCTGTGGCTGGTGCTCTCCGGGAACTTCTCCTGGCTGAACTGGATCACCATCGTGCTCGCCCTGTCCGCGCTGCGGCTGCCGGCGACGGCGCCGCAGGTGCCCGCGGCACCGCTGTGGTACGAGGCACTGGTGCTCGCGGTCGGCGCGTTGCTGGTCTTCCTCGGCTACCGCCCCGTGCGGAACATGATCTCCCGCCGCCAGGTGATGAACCGCTCCTTCGACCCGCTGCACCTGGTGAACACCTACGGCGCGTTCGGCAGCGTCAGCCGGATCCGCTACGAGGTGGTGGTCGAGGGCACGCTGGACGAGCGGCCGCGCCCGGACTCGGACTGGCGGGAGTACGACTTCAAGGGCAAGCCGGGTGATCCCCGGTGCTGGCCGCGCCAGTTCGCCCCCTACCATCTGCGCCTGGACTGGCTGATGTGGTTCGCCGCGCTGTCGCCCGCGTACGCCGGTGAGTGGTTCGGCGGCCTGGTGGAACGCCTGCTGGAGAACGACCGGGACACCCTCAGGCTGCTGCGCCGCTCCCCGTTCCCGCCGGACACCCCGCCCCGCTATGTCCGGGCCCGGCTGTTCCGCTACCGGTACACCGGCTGGCGGGAGCTGCGGGAGACGGGGGCGTGCTGGGAGCGGACGTATGTACGGGAGTATCTGCCGCCGACGCGGCTGGTGTAGCCGGCTCGCAGGGGCGGTCGGCCAGGAGGGCGTGGGCCCGGGTCACGGCGGCTCCTCCCCCGCCGTGGGCAGCAGGCCGTCGTCGCGCAGCTCCTGCCAGAAGGCGTCCGGTACCGGCGTGGCGAACTGCT
>NZ_JACBWZ010001077.1 GCF_013870595.1 Streptomyces sp. WELS2
GTCGGTCCGCTCCCGGTGCGCCACCCGGGCGGCGTTCGTCGCGTACGCCGGGTCCGTGCCCAGCTCCGGGCGGCCCATGACCTGTTCGGCCAGCCGCCGCCACTCCCGGTCGTGCTGCACCGACAACAGCACCCGGCCGCCGTCCGCCGTCGGATAGGCGTCGTACGGCGCGATCACCGCGTGCGCCAGCCCGGTGCGGGCGGGCGGCTCGCCGCCGTGCATCGTGTGGTGCAGCGGATGCCCCAGCCACTCGGCGAGCGCCTCCAGCATGGACACCTCCACCGGCCCGCCCCGCCCGGTCGTGCCGCGGCGCACCAGCGCGGCCAGCACCCCGGAGAACGCGTACATGGCCGCCGCTATGTCCGCCGCCGGGATGCCCGCCTTCACCGGCCGCTCCGGTGTCCCGGTCACCGACACCAGTCCCGCCTCGCACTGCACGAGCATGTCGTAGGCCCGCTTGTCCGCGTACGGTCCCGAGCCGCCGTAGCCCGAGATGTCCACGGCGATCAGCCGCGGGTGGGCGGCGCACAGCGTGGCCGCGTCCAGGCCGAGCCGGGCCGCCGCGCCGTGCGCGAGGTTCTGCACGAACACGTCCGCGTCCGCGATCAGCCGCCGTACGACGGCCAGGCCGCGCGGGTCCTTCAGGTCCAGCGCGAGGGACTCCTTGCCGCGGTTGCACCACACGAAGTGCGAGGCCAGACCGCGGGCGGCCGTGTCGTAGCCGCGCGCGAAGTCGCCGCCGTCGACCCGCTCCACCTTGATGACCCGGGCGCCCAGGTCGGCGAGCTGCCGGGTCGCGAAGGGTGCGGACACGGCCTGTTCGACGGCGACGACGGTGATGCCCTCCAAAGGGAGCGGGAGTTGATCCATGGGGTGGATGATCTCCCCTGACCGGCGGCCTTGTCAGCAGTGCGGGCTCACTCGGCCCGCGCGTACCGGCGCACCGCGAGCGGCAGGAACACCCCGGTGAGCAGCAGGCACCAGGCCAGCGAACCGGCCACCGGGTGGGTTACCGGCCAGGCGGCGCCCTCGGGAACGGGCGCGTTGCCGGACAGGTCCCGCAGGGCGGTGGTGACCGCGCTGATCGGGTTCCACTCGGCGAGCGTCCGCAGCCAGCCCGGCAGGTGGTCCGTCGGGATGTACGCGTTGGACAGCAGCGGCAGCACGAAGGAGGCGGAGCCGAGCTGTCCGGCCGCCTCCTCGCTGCGGCTGAGCAGCCCGAGGAGGATCCCGGCGCAGGTGCAGGCGAACCGGAAGAACAGCAGCAGCGCCACCGCCCCGGCCACCCCGGCCGCCGAACCCTCGACCCGCCAGCCCACCGCGAGCCCGGTCAGCAGCAGCGGCACCGTTCCGGCCGTCGTGACGACGAGGTCCGCGACGGCCTGCCCGACCGGTGCGGCGGCCCGGCTCACCGGCATCGTGCGCAGCCGGTCCGACACCCCCCGGTGGGTGTCCTGGGCCGCCTGGAACATGCCGGTCATCAGTCCGCCGGCGGCGGTCGCGACGAGCAGTCCGGGCACCAGGAAGGAGCGGTACTCGCGGCCGGACACGGTCAGCGCGCTGCCGAACACGTAGCCGAAGAACAGCAGCATGTTGACCGGCATGAGCTGGGTCAGCACCGCCAGCCCCGGGTTGTTGCGGACCCGGCGCAGGTGCCGGCCCGCCATCGCCAGCCCGTCGTACGCGAGCGCGCTCACGCGGCCGCCTCCTCGGTCTCGGCCGACGCTCCGGTGAGCCGCAGGAAGACGTCGTCCAGGGTGGGCGGCCGGATGCCCGCGTCCAGCAACGGCACGCCGGCCGCGTCCAGTTCGCGCACCAGCCGG
>NZ_JACBWZ010001078.1 GCF_013870595.1 Streptomyces sp. WELS2
GAGGCGGCCCAGCGCCCCGGGCGGCACGATCAGACGCTCCCGCCGGGCCTCGGCGTCACGGCGTACGCCCCCGTCCGGGCGCTCGATCAGATCGGTGAAGTCGTCCAGATTAAGGCTGCTCATTCGCCGAACAGTACCGCCCGGCCGCGAAGGGCTCCGCGCCACATCGCCACCACACCCCCACGATGTCTTTGCACCTCGGATCGGCATCCCATACGTTCCGCTTTGCCGCGGAATGTCGCACAGGGAGCCGCCCATGCCGACCACGCCCCTCACCCCGCAGTTCACCACCCCCTACGACCCCTTCCAGGAGCCGCGCCGCGAGGACTGCCCCTGGTGCGGCTCCCGGCGCCTGCGCACCCGGCTGCGCGCCCCCGACCCGCTGCGCCACCGGGCCGGCGCGTTCACCGTCGACGCCTGCCGCGACTGCGGCCACGCCTTCCAGAACCCCCGGCTCAGCGCGGAGGGACTCGCCTTCTTCCACCGGGACTTCTACGAGCGGCAACTGGAGGAGTTCGCCGCCCGGGTGCTGTCCGCCCGCGCGGTCCGGCGCCGGCACCGGGCCACCGCCTGGCGCCTGTCGGCACTCGGCGAACCGGAGAGCTGGCTGGACGTCGGCACCGGGCACGCCCGCTTTCCCGAGGCGGCGAAGGAGTTCTTCCCGTACACCAGCTTCGACGGGCTCGACCCCACGGCGCGGGTCGAACAGGCGCTGCTGGAGGGCCGGGTGGAGGAGGCGCACCGCGGCTATCTGACGACCCCCGGGATGGCGGCCCGGCTGCGCGCCCGCTACGACGTGGTCACCATGTTCCACCACCTGGCGCACACCCCCGACCCGCGCGCCGAACTCCGCGCCGCGCTGACCGTGCTGCGTCCCGGCGGCCACCTGGTCGTCGAAGTCCCGGACCCGGCGTGCGTGTTCGCGGCGCTGCTGGGCCGGTGGTGGTTCCCCTACGGGCAGCCGCGCCACCTCCACCTGGTGCCGCGGGCCAACCTGTGCGCGGAACTGGCCGGGCTCGGCTGCGCGATCCTCGTCGTGGACCGCAAGGCCCCGCACATCCCCTACGACCTGACGGCGGCCGTCGCCCTGTCCCTGGCCCACGCCCACCCGGTGCTCCACCTGGCCGCCGCGCCGGTGCTGGCGCTGGCGCGGACCCTGGACCAGGGGGGCGCTCCGCTGGTCCGGCGGACCCGGTTCTCCAACGCTTATCGCGTGGTGGTGCGGAAAGGCGCCGGGTAGAACCCGCGCCCCTTTGCGGGCGCCCCGCTCACCCCCGCAGCACCACCGCCTGTCCCGCCACCACCAGCACCACCTGTTCGCACTCGTTGGCGAACGCCGCGTTCACGCGGCCGAGTTCGTCGCGGTAGCGGCGGCCGGAGGCGGTCGCGGGGACGATGCCCGAGCCGACCTCGTTGGACACCGCGACCACGGTCCGCCGGGTGGCGCGCACCGCGTCGGTCAGCTCCCGTACGCGCTCCCGCAGCAGCTTCTCGCCGCCGCCCGCCCACTCCGCGTCGTCCCACGCCCCCACGGCGTCCATCGCGTCCGCCAGCCACAGCGACAGGCAGTCGATCAGCACCGGCGGCCCGTCCTCGGCCAGCAGCGGCACCAGGTCGGTCGTCTCCGCCGTACGCCACGACCCCGGCCGCCGCTCCCGGTGCGCGGCCACCCGTGCCGCCCACTCGGTGTCCCCGCCGCGCGTGCCGCCCGTCGCCACGTACAGCACGTCCGGGAACGTCTCCAGCCGCCGCTCCGCCTCCACCGACTTGCCCGAGCGGGCCCCGCCCAGCACCAGCGTCCGGCGCGGCACGTCCGGCACCTC
>NZ_JACBWZ010001079.1 GCF_013870595.1 Streptomyces sp. WELS2
CCGGGCGGGCGAGACGCTGGCGGCCGGCTCCGGGCGGGGCTGGCGTACCGGCGCAAGTGGCCTGGTGACCGGTGGCCAGGTGCCGGCGCAGTGCGGGGACGGTGTGCCCGGGGCGCCGGTCGCGGTGAAACCGGACGTGGCCTCGGCGCCGGGGGAGAGGGCACCGTCGAAGGCGGCGTCGCGGACGGTCGCCCGGCCCTGGGCCGTGGTCGGGGTGCCGTTCCACAGGCTGGTCACGGTGGCCCCGGCCGGATCCCGGCCGGCCGACCAGCCCGTCAGTGCGCCGGAGCCGGTGTTCTCCACGGTGACCTCGGCCTGGGTCCTCTCCGGGGAGGCGGGAGGGGCGGCGAGCACGGGCGTATGAGAGCGCTCCCATTCTTTGTCTGGTGGGACTGTAGGGACAGGCGCACGCCTCTGACAAGACGATCCGCAGAAGAACTTGCGGACCGGCGCGGTGAGTTCGGCCGCCGTCACGGACGGCGGCACGTGCCGAGGCGGCGCCGGAGGTTCAGTCGTCGTCGCGTACCGCGGCCAGGCCGTTGAACACCCCGATGTAGGCGGTGCCGTCCGGACCCAGGGTGATCGGCGCCCAGTTGTTGTCGTACCCGACGCCGGTGCCGACGAGCTGCCTCCAACGGGTCCGCCCGGTGCGGAAGTCGACGGCCGTCAGGTACCAGGCGTCCACGCCGAGGCTGTTGGGCTCCTTGGTGTAGAGGTAGACGAGCCCGTTGCCGGTGGACAGTTTGGGCACGACGGACGGCGACCGCTCGGCGCTCTCCCACGCGGTCTCGCAGCCGTTGCCGTCCGGGCGGACGTCGATCCGGGCGACCCCGCCGACGACGCTCCGCCCGAAGGTGAGGGACGAGACGTTCTCATAGCCGTAGTTGTTCTCGACCACCAGGCTGTCGCCCCAGCTGATCAGGGAGTTGTCGGTCGTGGAGGCGCCGGAGGCGAAGACGGGGACCTCGCACACCAGCCGCCGGCCGGCGGGCACGTCCGCGCCGCGCCGGTAGACCAGGACGTGCATCCGGTCGTCGGCGTTGTCGGTGATCGCCACGTACCGGCCGCCGTCGCCGAAGATGTCCGGAGTGGTGCCCGAACCCTGGTTCACCGAGCCGGGCTTGGTGCCGGTGCCCCGGTCGTAGGTCTGCCGCCACACCACGGCCGGGGTGCCGTCCGCCGCCGCGGTGAACTCGTACAGCGCGTGGTCGGAGACGATGGACACGCCGTCGGCGGCGACGGAGAAGGAGTTCTGGATCTCCTCGCCGTCCAGCCGGACGGAACGGATCGTCCCGGTGGCGGGGTCGACGGTGCCGATCCGGCCCTGCCGGGTGACCCACCAGATCCGGCCCTGCCAGTCCGGCATCACGGAGGTGACCGGGTCACAGTCGCCGTCGGGGTACGGATCGGCCCACGTCGCGCAGTCGTGGGGCACGCGCTCGCCCGGGTCCCAGTCGTCGGTGACCGTGAACTCCCAGCTGCCGTCCGCCCGTTGCCGGTGGGCGAGGCGGACGATGTGCTGCCGGGAGTCCGCGAGCACCAGCCGGTCCTCGTCGTCCAGGTACGAATAGGCCCCGCCCGAGGTGTCCTTGAAGATCCGGGAGAAGTCGAGCCGGGTGATCGCCTCCACGGTGGACGGGCGCTGGGGCAGCCGGTACTCGGCCAGCGTGGCGAGGGAGCGCGGGTCGAGCAGCTTGACCAGGAAGCCGGTGAACGTTCCGCACACGGTGACGATCCGCCCCGCCCGGTCGAAGGTGACGGTGGCGCACTCCCCGCCGAGCGGCGCCATCTGCTCGCTGCCGGCCCGCGGGTGGGCGCCGAG
>NZ_JACBWZ010000108.1 GCF_013870595.1 Streptomyces sp. WELS2
CGGAGCGTGTCCGCTCCGGCGCGCGCCGAGTGCGCGGAGAGAACGGTTCCGGTCGCCGCCTCGGTTGACGGCCGACCGGCCTCGGCCGGCGTCTGGCCGGACGTGTGCGCGGATGCGAAGGATCCCGTGCACGCGCGGAGCTGGAGCCCGAGCAGTACCGCGACGAGGAGGGCGAGCAGCCCGCGTACGGCCGTACCGCGGAACATGAGGCCTCCCCCCGCCACGTTCATGTTTCTAGTCCAGACCAAGTCTTGGTCAACGAATGGTCAAGAAACACCTTAGCCGCGCAAAGGCCTTTGCCGGGTTAACTGGAGGTTAACGAGCTGAGAGAGCGTAAAAAACGCGGGTCAAGTGGCCTGAAGCAGCCCTTGACCCGCGGTAGTTGACGGTTTGACGGGTGTCGGCTACGCGCCGATCAGTCCCTTCGCGTCCCGGGCCAGCGCGGTGAGCCGGGATATCGCGCGGAAGTACTTCTTGCGGTAGCCGCCGTTCAGCATCTCCTCGCTGAACAGCCGGTCGAACGGCAGCCCCGAGGCCAGCACCGGGACCTCGCGGTCGTAGAGCCGGTCGGCGAGGACCACCAGCCGCAGCGCCGTCGACTGGTCCGGCACCGGCCGCACGCCGGTCAGGCACACCGCCCGCACCCCGTCGGTCAGCGCGCCGTACCGGCTCGGGTGCACCTTGGCCAGGTGCTCCAGCAGGCCCGGGAAGTCGTCCAGCGAGGCGCCCTCGGTGGCGAACGCCGTCTTCATGACCTCCTCGTCGGAGAAGGGCGCCGACGCCTCGGGCAGGCCGCGGTGGCGGTAGTCCTCGCCGTCGATGCGCAGGGTGCGGAAGTGGGCCGACAGGCCCTGGATCTCGCGCAGGAAGTCGGCGGCGGCGAAGCGTCCCTCGCCCAGTTTGCCGGGCAGCGTGTTGGAGGTGGCGGCCAGCGCCACGCCCGCCTCGACCAGCTTGCCGAGCAGCGTCGACACCAGGACCGTGTCGCCGGGGTCGTCCAGCTCGAACTCGTCGATGCACAGCAGGCTGTGCCCGGACAGCGTGCGCACGGTCTGCTGGAAGCCGAGCGCGCCGACCAGGTTGGTCAGCTCCACGAAGGTGCCGAACGCCTTGCGGGACGGCTCCGCCGGGGCGGCGTGCCACAGGGAGGCCAGCAGATGGGTCTTGCCGACGCCGTAGCCGCCGTCCAGGTACACCCCGCGCGGCCCGGCCGGGGTCTTGGGCGCCTTCGCCCTGCCGAATCCGAGGAAGCCGCGCCGGGCGGTGCCGGACGCACTCGGCCCGCCCAGACCGGCGGCGAAGCCCTCCAGGACCCGGACCGCCTCCGTTTGGCTGGGCTGGTTCGGGTCCGGGATGTACGTGGCGAAGCGGACGGAGTCGAAGCGCGGCGGCGGCACCATCTCGGCGACCAGCCGGTCCGCGGGCACGTGCGGCTCGCGGGCGCACAGGGACAGGGGGCCCGCGTCGGTCAGGGGGCCGGAACCGGGGGCGGTGCTGGAGGAGGACACGGTTATCCATGCTAAGCGCCGTGTCACACTGCACGAATGCGACGCCTCTTCCCTGTGACCGAAGAAACAGCAGCCCAGGCCCGCGCCGACGGGGGAGCACCCGCCGCCCCGCAGGCGGCCGCCGACCGGGAGTGGGGCCTCGCCGAGCTGGCCGCCGCCTACGCCTACCCGGATCCCGCGCCGGGCGCCCCGCGGCCCTGGCTGCGGGCCAACATGGTCTCCTCGCTCGACGGCGCCGCCCAGCACGAGGGCCACTCCAAGCCCATCTCCAGCGCCGCCGACATGCGGATCTTCGGCACCCTGCGGGCGCTCGCGGACGTTGTGCTGGTCGGTGCGGAAACGGTACGGCAGGAGGGGTACCGCCCCGCCCGGGTGCGCGCCGAGTTCGCCGGGGCGCGCGCGGCCGCCGGTCAGGCACCGGTCCCGGCGATCGCGATCGTCAGCGCGAGCCTGGACCTGGACTTCACGCTGCCCCTGTTCACCTCGCCCTTGGTCCCGACGCTGATCCTCACCGGGGCCGCCGCG
This sequence comes from Streptomyces sp. WELS2, assembly GCF_013870595.1. GTDB lineage: Bacteria > Actinomycetota > Actinomycetes > Streptomycetales > Streptomycetaceae > Streptomyces. The sequence continues at coordinate 2,034 of NZ_JACBWZ010000108.1, forward strand.
GCTCCCGACCGGGTCGCCGCCGCCGAGAAGGCCGGTGCCCGGGTGCTGGTCGCCGGGGAGGGCACGGGCGTGGAGCCCGCCCGCGCGGTCGAGGCCCTCGCCGGCCTCGGACACACCCGGCTGCTCACCGAGGGCGGCCCCCGGCTGCTCGGCCAGCTGATCGCCGCGGAAGTGCTGGACGAGCTGTGCCTGACCGTCTCGCCGACGCTGACGGCGGGCGGGGCGCAGCGCATCGCCGGAGGGCCGTCGGTCGCCGTTCCGCACCGGTTCGAGCTCGCCTCCCTGCTGGAGGAGGACGGATTCCTCTTCGGGCGCTACCGTCGCCCTTGAAAGCAACGGAATCATCCGTTCCGGTTTGCTTCCGGAGGGCAGACTTAATGCGGCAGTACCCGTGCGATCGCGGGGAAGGATGGTTTCCGCAGGGGCCCTGCCGGGCCCTCTAAGGAGAAGAGGCGCCTGGTGTTCACAAGCGTTCTGATGATCGAGAAGGCCCTGACGTCCGCCGACGTGGAGTTCGTCACCACCTTGCACGGGGACGAGCCCGTCTCCTTCCACGTGCTGCTCCAGCCGCGCGGCGAGCAGGCGGACCGGCTGCTGCGGGCCATCGACGACATCGCGCTCGGCGAACTCGACGAGGCGGTGCGGGAGGGCGAGACCCCGGAGGGCCGCGAGGCGCGCAGCGTGGGGCGGCAGGCCCTCGACGTGTCGCTCCAGGCGCTGCGCTCCGCGGGGAGCGAGGCGGAGGGCCGGCTGGTCGAGGACCACCCGCTGGACGCGCTGAAGGCGCTGGTCGCCGAGGTGGGCGCGGACGAGGTGATCGTGCTGACCGATCCGCACTACGTGGAGGAGTTCTTCCACCGGGACTGGGCCTCGCGGGCGCGGCACAGGGTGGGGGTGCCGGTGCTGAAGCTGTTCTCCCACAGCAAGGCGTAGGTGGGGGGTGCCGGTACCCGGCGGCCGGCCGCGTCCGCGCCGCGGAGCCGCGGCCGATCACGGCCCTCCGCGCTCCGGGCCGGCCGTCCCGCGCCCCTTGCGGGGTGACCGGTGCTCCAGCGCATAGGCTAGGCCTGCTCTAGCCCGTACCGTCTCTGGGGAGAAACGCATGGCACCCGGCCTTCCTACCGCCATGGACCGACCGCACTTCATCGGCATCGGCGGCGCCGGGATGTCCGGAATCGCGAAGATCCTGGCCCAGCGCGGGGCCCGGGTGGCCGGCAGCGACGCCAAGGAGTCGGCGACCGCCGAGGCGCTCCGGGCGCTGGGCGCCACCGTGCACATCGGACACGCCGCCGGGCACCTCGCCGACGACGCGAGCTGTGTCGTGGTCTCGTCGGCGATCCGCGCGGACAACCCGGAGCTGGCCCGCGCCGCCGAGCTGGGCATCCCGGTGGTGCACCGCTCCGACGCGCTGGCCGCGCTGATGGCGGGGCTGCGGCCGATCGCCGTGGCCGGCACCCACGGCAAGACCACCACCACCTCGATGCTGGCGGTCTCCCTGACCGAGCTGGGCCTGAAGCCGTCGTACGCCATCGGCGGCGACCTGGACGCGCCCGGCTCCAACGCGCTGCACGGTGAGGGCGACATCTTCGTCGCCGAGGCGGACGAATCGGACCGCAGCTTCCACAAGTACGCGCCCGAGGTCGCCATCGTCCTCAACGTCGAGCTGGACCACCACGCCAACTACGCCTCCATCGACGAGATCCACGAGTCCTTCGAGACCTTCGTGGACCGGATCACCGAGGGCGGCACCCTGGTCGTCTCCGCCGACCACGAGGGCGCCCGGGAGCTGACCCGGCGGGTGCGCGACCGCGCGGTGCGGGTGGTGACCTACGGCGAGGCCGAGGACGCCGACGTGCGCGTGCTGTCGATCGTCCCGCAGGGGCTGAGGAGCCGGGTCACGGCGGTGCTGGACGGCCGGGAGCTGACCTTCGCCGTCTCCGTGCCGGGCCGCCACTACGCGCTCAACGCGGTCGCCGCGCTCACCGCCGGCGCCGCCCTCGGCATCCCTGCCGACGAGCTCGCGCCCGCCCTCGCCGCCTACACCGGCGTCAAGCGGCGCCTCCAGCTCAAGGGCGAGGCGGCCGGCGTCCAGGTGATCGACTCCTACGCCCACCACCCGACCGAGATGACGGCCGACCTGGAGGCCATGCGCGGCGCCGCCGGTGACGCCCGCATCCTCGTCGTCTTCCAGCCGCACCTGTTCTCCCGCACCCAGGAGCTGGGCAAGGAGATGGGGCAGGCGCTGGCCCTCGCCGACGCCTCGGCGGTGCTGGACATCTACCCCGCACGCGAGGACCCGATCCCGGGCGTGACCAGCGAGCTGATCATCGAGTCCGCGCGCGCGGCCGGCGCCGACGTGACCGCCGTCCACGACAAGGCGGACATCCCGGCGGTGATCGCGGGAATGGCGAAGCCCGGTGATCTCGTTCTCACCATGGGCGCGGGTGACGTGACCGACCTGGGCCCGCTGATCCTGGACCGACTCGCGCAGTAAGAGGGGCTGAGAGCTGATGGCGTACGACGTCGAGAAGCCGGACGAGCAGTGGCGTGCGGAGCTGACCCCGGCCGAGTACGCGGTGCTGCGCCGGTCCGCCACCGAGCCGGCCTTCACCGGTGAGTACACGGACACCAAGACCAAGGGGGTGTACTCCTGCCGGGCCTGCGGCGCGGAACTGTTCACTTCCGACACCAAGTTCGAGTCGCACTGCGGCTGGCCGTCCTTCTACGACCCGAAGGACTCCGACGCCGTAGAACTGATCGAGGACCGCTCCCACGGCATGGTCCGCACCGAGGTCCGGTGCGCCCGCTGCGGCTCCCACCTGGGGCACGTCTTCGCGGGCGAGGGCTACCCGACCCCCACCGACCAGCGGTACTGCATCAACTCCATCTCGCTGCGGCTGACGCCCGCGGAGGGCTGAGGACGGCGCGGCGGCCCGGCCCCGGGCCGCCGCCGCGACCCGCCCCCTTCCCTCCGAGGTGCCGCGACACTCCCGGTCTAGACTCTCCCCGCGTCAGCCCAGATGCGGTCGGACCGAAGGGTACGCGGCGTTTTGATACGGATAGATGCAGTCACCAAGCGGTACCCGGACGGCACGGTCGCGGTCGACCGGCTGTCGCTGGAGATACCGGACCGCGCGATCACCGTCCTCGTCGGGCCCTCCGGCTGCGGCAAGACGACGACCCTGCGGATGATCAACCGGATGGTGGAGCCCACCGAGGGCAGCATCCTCCTCGACGGCCGGGACATCCGGCAGCAGCCGGTCAACACCCTGCGCCGTTCGATGGGTTACGTCATCCAGAACGCCGGCCTCTTCCCGCACCGCACCATCCTCGACAACATCGCCACCGTGCCCCGGCTGCTCGGCCGCAGCAGGCGGCAGGCCCGGGACCGGGCCGCCGAGCTGATGGAGCGGGTCGGGCTCGACACCTCACTCGCGGGGCGGTACCCGTACCAGCTCTCCGGCGGCCAGCAGCAGCGCGTCGGCGTGGCCCGCGCACTCGCCGCCGACCCGCCGGTCCTGCTGATGGACGAGCCGTTCTCCGCCGTCGACCCGGTCGTGCGCAAGCAGCTCCAGGACGAACTCCTGCGCATCCAGGAGGAACTGGGCAAGACCATCGTCTTCGTCACCCACGACATCGACGAGGCGATCAAGCTCGGCACCAGGGTCGCCGTCCTGCGCACCGGCGGCCGGCTCGCCCAGTACGCCCCGCCCGCCGAACTGCTCAGCGCGCCCGCCGACTCCTTCGTGGAGGACTTCCTCGGCGCCGACCGCGGCATCCGCCGGCTGTCCTTCTTCCCGTCCACCGGGCTGGAGTTGCAGACCGCGCCCCTGGTCACGGCCGACGCCGACGCCGGCACGCTCGCCGCCCGGGCCGGCGCCGCCCCCTACCTCCTCGTCACCGACCCCGACGGCAGGCCGCTCGGCTGGAGCGAGCCCGGCCGGCTCACCGCCGGCGCCGTCGACCGGAGCGAACTCCTCGACTTCGGACGGCCGTTCGTGCCCGGCACCGACTCGCTGCGGGCCGCGCTGGACGGGGCCGTGCTCTCGCCGACCGGATGGGCGGTCGCGGTGGACGGCGAGGGGCGCGCCGTCGGTGTCGTCTCCCAGCAGGTCATCGGCGAGGCGATCCGGGCCGCCCACGGCCGGGTGGCCGAGCGGGCCGAGGAGGCGGGCGGACGATGAGCGGCTTCTTCGACCTCCCGAGCGACCTCGGGCAGAGCTGGCCCGGTCTCGTCGGGCTGCACCTGCGCGAGGCCCTGCTGCCGGTGCTCGCCGGGCTGCTCGTCTCGCTGCCCGTGGCGCAGCTGTGCGTGCGCTTCCGCTGGATCTATCCGCCCGTCCTCGGCATCGCCACCGTCCTCTACGCCATTCCCTCGCTCGCCTTCTTCGTCGTCCTCATCGACTACTTCGGCCAGAGCGAGACCACGGTGATGATCCCGCTCGCGCTCTACAGCCTGGTGGTGCTGGTGCCGGCGATCGTGGACGGCGTCCGCTCGGTGCCGCCGGAGACCCTGGCCGCCGCCCAGGCCATGGGCTTCGGCGCGGTACGCCGGTACTTCCAGGTCCAGTTGCCGCTCGCCGTGCCCGCCATCATCGCCGGCCTGCGGGTGGCGACCGTGTCCAGCATCTCCCTGGTCAGCGTCGGCATGCTCATCGGCAACCAGGGCGCCCTCGGCAACATGCTCTACGCCGCCCAGACCTACGGCCGCCCCGCCCTGGCGGTGAACGCGGTGCTGACCATCGGGGTGCTGGGCATCCTCGCCGACGCCGCGCTGGTCCTCCTGCGCCATCTGCTCACCCCCTGGATGCCGCGGAAGGGGGCCCGCCGGTGAACGTCCTCGACTTCGCGCGCGCCTTCTTCGGCGACAGCGCCCACTGGCACGGCTACGACGGCGTCCCCACCCGGTTCGCCGAGCACATCGGGTACTGCCTGGAAGCCCTGGCCATCGCCGCCGGGATCGGTCTGCCCGTCGGTCTGCTCACCGGGCACACCGGCCGGGGCGGCAACGCCCTGGCGTTCCTCGCCACCGCCGGGCGGGCCCTGCCCAGTTTCGGCCTCCTGGTGCTGATGGTCATCTGGATCGGCCTCGGACTGCTGCCGGCCATGATCCCGCTGGTCGTGCTCGCCGTCCCGCCGATCCTGGTCACCACCTACGAGGCGGTCCGCTCCGTCGACCCCTCGCCGGTGGACGCCGCCCGGGGCATGGGGATGCCCGAGCCGAGGGTGCTGTTCCAGGTGGAGGTGCCGGTCGCGCTCCCGCTGATCCTGAGCGGACTGCGCACCGCGGCCGTCCAGATCGTCTCCACCGCCACCATCGCCGCCTACATCGGCCTGGGCGGTCTCGGCCGGTACATCATCGACGGCCTCTACCAGAAGGATTACGAGAAGGTCGTCGGCGGCGCCACCCTGGTCGCCGGGCTCGCCCTCGTGACCCTGGCCGTGTTCTGGGCGGTGTCCCGGCTCGCCGTGTCGCCGGGAGTGCGCCGGGGCGGCCGCGGCTGACGGCCGCCGCCGTGACGACGTGTCCGGACCGGGGCGCCCCTCACCGGGAAACCGTCGCCGGGAGGACCTCCGGTGTGCACAACCGCACGTGGACCGACGGGCGATTCCCGGCCGGTGGCACTTGACTGACCGAGAAGCGGCTGGCTTGGATCGACGGGTGACTTCAACGACCCATGACAGCAGGTCCATCCGGAGGAGCAGCGGCGCGGCGGTGGTCGCCCTGGCGGCGACGGCCTTGCTGGCGGGCTGTTCTTCCGGCGACAAGGCCGACAACCCCCTCACCGGCGGCAAGGCGGACGGCGACAGCGTGGTCGTCGGCTCCAACAACTTTCCCGAGAGCACCCTGCTCGCCGACATCTACGGCGAGGCCCTCAAGGCCAAGGGGGTCAAGGTCACGTACAAGCCGAACATCGGCAGCCGCGAGACCACTTACGGGCTGATGAAGAACGGCACGCTCACGATGATGCCCGAGTTCAACGGCGCGCTGCTGGCCCACCTCGACAAGAAGGCCGCACCGAAGACCCTCGAGGAGACCGAGAAGGCCATCGACGCCAAGCTGGACTCCCGGCTGACCCTGCTCGACCCGGCGCCGGCCCAGTCCAAGGACTCCGTCACGGTGAACGCGGCCACCGCGCGGAAGTACCACCTCACGGACAAGTCCACCATCGCCGATCTGGAGGACGTCGCGGGGGACCTGGTCATCGGCGGTTCACCGGAGTTCCAGGTCCGGCAGCAGGGGCTGGAGGGCCTGAAGTCCGTCTACGGCCTGGAGTTCGAGTCCTTCAAGGCGCTGGACACCGGAGGGCCGCTGACGCTGGCGGCGCTGAAGAAGAACGCCGTCCAGGTCGCGGACGTCTTCACCACGGACCCGAACATCACCAAGGAGAAGTTCGTCGTCCTCCAGGACCCGAAGAACCTCTTCGGCTTCCAGAACGTCCAGCCGCTCGTCCGCAAGGACGCGCTGCCCCGCAAGGGCGTCGACGCACTCAACGCGGTCTCCGCGAGGCTCGACACCAAGACCCTGCTGGAGCTGGACACCCAGGTGCAGGCGGAGAAGAAGGACCCGCTGGACGTGGCCCGGGCCTGGCTGAAGTCCGCCGGGCTGGTCTGACACACCGGCGGCCGGCGGCCCATGGGCGCCCGCCCGCGGGTGTCCCCGTGTCCCGGGGACACCCGCGGCGGTTCTCCGGCCTCTGCTCAGAGGTCGAACTCGTGCGGCGGCAGGTCCAGCGCGTAGCACGCCTCGCGCACCACGGCCTGTTCGGTCTTGTCGAAGTCGCCGTCCGCGCCGCCGATGACGATGCCGATCTGGATGACGGCACGCGCCTCCGCGGGCTTCTTCTTCGCCTTGGCGACCTCCTGGAGCACGCTCACCCTGCCGAAGTCGAAGTCGGCCGTCAGCTTGTTCAGGTTGTCCTCGAAACGGCGCCGCAGGTCGTCCGCCGGGAAGTTCTGCAACACCTCGTTCGTGGCGATGAGCTGGGCCACGCGCTGCCGTTCGGAGGGATCCACCGTGCCGTCGGCGGCGGCCACGAGCGCGCACATCGCCATGCTCGCATCGCGGAACGCGCCGCTCTTCAGGTCGTTCTTCTTCGCCACCAACTGGGTCTGCATCTGCGACGCCGACTCCTTGATGCGGTCCCACAGGGCCATGTCCACTCCTCGCAACAGCCGTCGGATGCCCTAGCGGCACCCCACGGAATTTCTACAGCACTGTAGAAACTAACGGACCGGCCGGGAAGTTCCCCGGATCTGCACCGAGTGCCGCGAACACGGCCGCCGCGTCCGGGCTGCCCGCCGAGCGGGTGGGCGGTGCGCTGTCCGCCAGGTGTACTACGTCTACGCCGCCGAACAGGGCGCCGGCGCCGGGGTCGTGCACCACCTCGTCACCCGCCTCGCGGAACGCCGGACCTCGCCTGCCGCACCGGTGCGCCGGCTTCCCGGGCGCTGATCCGCTCCGCCCGAGTTGTACAGTTGCGCAATGTGGCAACTGTCCTTGCCGCAGACCGAGACGTAGAAGGGGCGGTCATGTTCCGTAACGCCATCGAGCCCTGGCACCTGCTGGTCGTCGCGATCGTGTTCATCGCGCTGTTCGGCTACCGGAAGCTGCCCGACACCGCGCGGGCGCTGGGGAAGTCCGTGCGGATCCTCAAGAGCGAGGCACGGGCGATGAAGGACGGGGAGGGCGCGGGCGGCTCCGCCGGCTGAGGTCAGTCCTCGTCCGCGTCGTCCTCCTCCCCCTCGAAGAAGTCCCCGATCTCGTCCACGACCTCCGCGGCCACCATGCCGCCGACCACGCCCACGGCGAGGCCCGCCGCGCCCGCCGCCACGGCCGTGCCGAGACCCGGGCCGGAGCGGTGGCCGCTCCCGGGCACGCCGTCGTGGCCGTACGCCGCGTGGCCCTCGTGGGCGTACGCCACATGGCTGCCGTGTCCGTACGCCGCGTGGCTGCCGTAGGCGTCGTGGTGCTCGGTCATCCGGCGGATCCAGCCGTCCACCTCGGCCTGCCAGTCCAGGGCCGGCGCGTCCTCGTGGCGCACCGTGAACCGGGTCAGGGCGTCGTGCCCCGCGGAGAACGGCCCGCCGCGCTTGTCCGCCTCCAGCACGACCTCGACGCCGGCGGGGGCGGCCAGGAAGGTGACCTCCAGCTCGTTCATCGCGTGCGCGTACTGCGGGGCCGGGGTCAGCTCGATCTCCTGGTAGAACGGCAACTGCTGGCCCGTGCCGCCGATGTGGCCGTACTCCAGGTCGGCCGAGCGGAAGCCGAAGCCCAGGTGGCCGAAGGCCTCCAGCACCGCCTCCTGCACGGGCAGGGGACGGATGGCCAGCGGGTCCAGGTCGCCCTTGTCCCGGGCGCCCGCCACCGCGACCTCCGTGCGCACGCCCAGCACGACGCCGAGCGGCTGCCCGTGCAGTTCGGTCACCGGCGTCTCCCAGGGCAGCGGCACGCTGAACGGCAGCTCGCGCTCCTCCTCCTCGCCGAGCCGGAAGCCGCCGCCGACGGTGAACCGGTCGAAGACGACCGAGCCCTCGCTCTCGCCTTCCGCGTGCTCCGCCTCCACGCGGGCGATCAGCTCCAGGCCGATGTGCTCGATGTCCACGGCCGATCCGCCGCCCCGCAGCAGCACCCGGCCCGTCAGGGCGCCGCCGGGCAGTGCCGCGCCCCCGTCCAGCACCGTGTCCACGGAGGGGCCGCCGACCCCGATCGCACCCAGCAGCCTCTTGAACACCATGCCGTAGCTCCCTTGCGCCTCGCCTTGTTCCGGACGGCGCTCCTTGTCCGTCCGGCTGCCCGGTGAACTCCCGGCACGGGCCGAGAAGTTCCCAGGTCACCCGTTCGAAGGACCCGCGGTGTGGCGGGATGACGGCACGACGGGGAGGCGAGGTGCGACAACTGACCCGTGGGAAAACACGTTTGGCGCTTACGGACGCGAAAGCACCGACCGGTCCTGCTGTTTTGGGGCTGCTCCGGCACCCCGTCGAAGACCGGACGTCCGCCTCGTATCGCGACGCGCCGAGGGCGCTGCCGCCGTCGTCCGGAACCCGCCGGGCGCTGTCGCACCGCTGACACGTGTCGTATCGCGTGTGCGGACCTCTGGACTCCCATCGCCGTGCGGTGAGTTATCGTATGCAGGGGGTTCAAAACAAACCGCATGTCCTGTTCTTTTGAGGCGCGAGGAGGGGTCCAGGGATGGCGAGGCAGTTACGCGCTGAACAGACCCGCGCAACCATCATCACGGCCGCCGCCGACCTGTTCGACCGGCACGGCTACGAATCCACCAGTCTGAGCGATATCGTCACACATGCGAAGGTCACCAAGGGCGCCTTGTACTTCCACTTCGCGGCCAAGGAGGACCTCGCCCAGGCGATCCTGGAGCTCCAGGCCAAGGCGGCCCGGCAGCTCGTGGCCGACGTCGAGAGCCGTGGCTGCTCGTCGTTGGAGGCGCTGATGCGCACCACGTTCGGGATCGCCCGGCTCGCCGTGGAGGACCCCGTGCCGCGTGCCGGGCTCCGCCTCGCCACCGCCGACATCGCCGTGCGGCCGCCGCTGCGGCACCCGTTCACCGAGTGGCTGGATTTCGCCACCCGCAAATTCAGCGGGGCCGTCAGGGAGGCCGACCTGCACGGGGACCTCGACGTCGGGGTGGTCGCCCACTCCCTTGTCTGCTTCTTCGTCGGCACCCGGGTCGCGGGCCGCTCGCTCGAACCGGTGGGACGGCTGCCGCGCAGGGTCGCCGAGATGTGGCACCTGGTGATACGCGGCCTCGTCCCGGTGCACCGGCGTCCCCGCTACGTCACCCTCGCCACCCAGCTGGAGAGGGAGGTACGTGCCGCCTGACATCCGCGACACGGTGACGGACATGCCCCACAGCCCCCTTCGCACCCATGGGCCGTCAGACGAGCAGTAGCGGCAGCGACTTGATGCCGTTGATGAAGTTCGACACCAGGCGCCCTGCCGGGCCCGCCGGCACCGGCGGGCCCGGCAGGGCGCGCGGCAGCTCCTCGTAGAGCAGCCGCAGTTGCAGCCGGGCGAAGTGGGCGCCGAGGCAGACGTGGGGGCCGTCCCCGAACGAGACATGCGGGTTGGGGGAGCGTGCCGGGTCGAGCCGGTCCGGGTCGGTGAACACGCGCTCGTCCCGGTTGGCCGAGGCGTGGAACACCACGACCTTGTCGCCCGCCCGGATCCGGCGGCCCGCCAGCTCGGTGTCCCGCACGGCCGTCCGGCGGAAGGTCAGCACCGGCGGATGCCAGCGCAGCAACTCGTCGACGGCCGGCGACGGGCAGACCGGCTCGGCGCGCAGCCTCTCGTACACCTCCGGGTGCTCCGCCAGTGCCAGCAGCCCGCCCGGGGCCGCCGAGCGCACCGTGTCGTTGCCCGCCACGGTGAGCAGGAAGAAGAACATCTCCAGTTCCGCCCCGGCGAGTTCGGCGTCGTGGGCGAGCGTCGTCATGATGTCGTCGGCGGGGTGCCGGCGCTTGTACGCGGCGAGCTGTCCGGCGTAGCCGAACATGTCCCGCAGCATCGCCGGCGACCGGGGATCGACCGGCCTGCCCGCCCGGCCCGGCACCGGCGGGGCGGCCTCGTCCGGGTCCTGGTAGCCGATGACCCGCCGGGTCCAGTCCAGCAGCAGCCCCCGGTCGCTCTCCGGTACGCCCAGCAGGTCCGTCAGGTTCAGCAGGGCGTACTCGTCGGTGACGGCGGCCACCAGGTCGACCGTGCCGTCCCCCTCCCGCGCCCGCGTGACGGCGCTCGTGAGCAGCGCCCGCGC
>NZ_JACBWZ010001080.1 GCF_013870595.1 Streptomyces sp. WELS2
ACGCGCCGAGCCGCCGCCGCGCCTGGTCCACGAGGTCGGGGTTGTGGTCGGCCATGCGGCGCAGCAGCACCAGCTGGAAGTCGGGTTCCATGGGTCCATCGTGCCCGGCCCCGCCCCCGCCCATTGCCCGCGCAACCTTCCCTGACTAGCCTGTGTTCGTCATGCCGATCGCCTGTTGATATCTCGAACATCTCGAGCGGATATCGCGACGGGCGCCAACACCAAGGGAGGGGGCCGGACGTGGGACGCCTCGTGCCTGCCGTGACCCGGGCTCTCGACATTCTGGAGCTGTTCCTCGACGGGGACGGGACGCTCTCCGCCCCCGACATCGTGCGCAGGCTCCAGCTGCCGCGCACCACCGTGCACGAGCTGGTCACCACGCTCGCCGCACGGTCGTACATCGTGCCGGTACCCGGCCAGCCCGGACGGTACCGGCTCGGCGTGCGCCCGTACCAGCTCGGCAGCCGCTACGCCGAGCAGCTCGACCTCGCCGCCGAGGGCCAGCAGGTGGCCCGCTCGGTCGCCGAGACCTGTGACGAGACGGTTCACGTGGCCATCCTGGAGGGCACCGACGTCATCTACATCGCCAAGGTCGACTCCACCCACGCCGTCCGCATGGTCTCCGCCGCCGGGCGCCGGCTGCCCGCCCACTGCACCTCGGTCGGCAAGATGCTGCTGGCCTCGCTGCCCGGGCCGGAGCTGGCCGCGCGCATCCCCGACGACGCCGAACTGGTCGCGATGACCCCGAACAGCATCACCGAACCGGCCGCGCTGCGGGCGGCGCTGGACCGGATCCGGGAGCGCGGGATCGCGGTGGAGAGCCGCGAGTCCAACCCCGACGTCTCCTGCGTCGCCGCGCCGGTACGCGACCGCACCGGCCAGGTCGTCGCCGCGCTGTCCATCTCCGTCCCTATGATTCGCTGGAGCGACGAGCGCCGGGCCGAGCTGGAGCAGCTGGCCGCCAAGGGCGCGGCGGAACTGTCGGAGCGGCTGGGACACAGGAGCGCGGCATGACGGCGTACGAGGTGGCGGTGGCGGCGGAGGCGACGCTCGGCGAGGGCCCGACCTGGGACCCGGCGACCGGCACGCTGCTCTGGCTGGACATCCTGGGCATGCGGCTGCACACCTACGACCCGGTGACCGGCCGCCGCACGGTCCGCACCACGCCCCAGCACATCGGCGCCGCCAAGCCCCGCGCGGGCGGCGGCCTGGTGCTGAACCTGCGCGACGGCGTCGGACTGCTGGACCCCGACGGCACGTTCGGCTGGCTGCACCACGAGCCGGTCCCGGGCCGCCGGGCGAACGACGCGGCGGTGGCCCCGGACGGCTCCCTGTGGGCGGGCACCATGCGCTACGACGAGGCGGCCGGCGGCGGCACGCTGTCCCGGGTGACCGGCGACGGCACCGCGCGGACGGTGCTGGACGACGTCACGGTCAGCAACGGCACCGGCTGGAGCCCCGACGGCCGCCTCATGTACTACGTCGACACCCCGACGCGCCGCGTGGACGTGTTCGACTACGACTCCGAGGGCATCCGCGACCGCCGCCCGCTGGTGGAGATCGAGGAGGGCGCGGGCTACCCGGACGGCCTCACGGTCGACGCCGACGGGTGTGTGTGGGTGGCCCTGTGGGACGGCGGAGCGGTCCGCCGCTACACGCCCGACGGCACGCTGGACCGCGTCATCTCCCTGCCCACCCCCCGGACCACGGCCTGCGCCTTCGGCGGCCCCGGCCTGACCGACCTCTACATCACCACGGCCCGCACCGGCCTGGACGCCCCGCACCCCCTGTCGGGCTCCCTGCTGGTGGTCCCG
>NZ_JACBWZ010001082.1 GCF_013870595.1 Streptomyces sp. WELS2
TGGCGCGCGGTGCTCCGGCAGACGGTGCTGCGCGCGCGGGACGAGGGCAGCCTGCGGCCCGGCGCCGGTGTGGAGTCCGTCGTGGACCTGGCGCTGGCCCTCGCACTCCATCAGGAGGCGGTTCCCGCGGACCGCGACCGGGAGGCCTGGCTGACCGGTGCCTGGGAACTGCTGCTCCCCGCGCTGGCCGCGCCGGCCTTCTCCGACTCGCTCACGCCGGCATCCCCTTGACGAGAGCCGTGCTGGTCGCGGCCCCGGGGATGGAACGGCAGCCGGTCGTCATCGGTGGACGTCCACGCCGATGACGGCCGACGGGGAGCCGGTACGTCCACCGGCCCGATGGGGTCAGCTCGCCGTTTCCGCCACCAGTGCCGCGGCGTCCCGCGCCCGCATCTCGGCGAGCACCCGGGTCCCGCGGTCCGGTCCGAAGTCGAGCTGCGCGAAGATCGCGGGCATCGCGACACTGGGCAGGGTGTAGGCGAAGATGGAGGAGATGCGCTCTTCCAGGTCCTCCCACCCGGACGTCACCTCCGAGACTATCTGGGCGCCGACCCAGGAGCTGACCAGGAAGCGGCCCAGTTCCTCGGGCACCACGTGCGGGTAGACCTCGCCGTGCTCCTTGGCCGCGAGCACCATGGAGGCGAACCGCATCGCCCACGCCTCCCAGGGGCCGCCGTCGGTCAGTTCCTGGAGCTGCGGCTCCATCGCCAGCTTGGCGCCGGCCCGCAGCATGATCTCCTGCGGCAGCCGACAGGCCAGGGCCATGGCCTCGTCGACGAGTTCCTGGAGCTTGTAGGTGCGCGGCGGATACCCCTGCTCCGTCACCTGCTCGGCGAAGATGCCCTGTACCAACTGTTCCTTGGAAGCGAAGTGGAAGTACAGGGCCCCCCTCGTGACCTGGGCCCTTTCGAGAATCTGCGCGATGCTGGCACCGTGGTAGCCGTGCTGCGCGAAGACCTCCGCCGCCGCGTTCAGGATGGCGCCACGGGTTCGGATCGCGCGCAACTGCTGTGCCATGTGTTCGTCCTCTCGTCCGCGCCACGCCACCCCCTCCGAGCTGACGCGGATGCCCGATCCCGGCCTGCGGAGTGCGGGCCGGGAGACAAAAGAAACCAGATGATTGGTACTTTACCAATCCGTGAAGCCGGACCTCCCGTGGCCGAACGCCGGGACTCACCAGGCTCCGGCGCCGCCGTCCACCGCCATGGTGGCACCGGTGACGAAGCCGGCCTGGTCGCTGCAGAGCCACACCGCGACCTGGGCCACCTCCTCCGGATCGGCCACTCTCCCCTGCGGATTGCGGCGGCGCATGCGCTCCTCGGCCGCCGGGTCACGGGCGAAGACGCCCTCGGACATCTCCGACCGGGTCAGCCCGGTGGCGAGCGCGTTCACCCGGATGCCGTGCGCCGCGTACTGCGCCGCGGCCGACTTGGTCAGGCCGAGCACGGCATGCTTGGCGGCCACGTAGGGCGCCCCCTGCGAGGTCGCGCGGACCCCGGCGATGCTGCTGTTGTTGACGATCGCGCCGCCCGCCCCGTTCGCGAGCATGGCCCTGATCTCGTGTTTCATGCAGAGCCAGACGCCACGGGTGTTCACGTCGAGCACCGTGTCGTAGTCGGCGTCGTCCGTCTCGTGCAGCAGGGCCGGTTCGGTCGTCGTACCGGCGTTGTTGAACGCGGCGTCGAGCCTGCCGTACCGGTCGACGGCGAGCCGTACCACCCGCTCCACGTCCTCGGCGCTGGTCACGTCGCCGCCCGCGCAGGCGACTTCGGCGCCCTTGTCCCGCAGCTCGGCCGCCAGCTCCTCCAGC
>NZ_JACBWZ010001083.1 GCF_013870595.1 Streptomyces sp. WELS2
TCAGCCCGGTGATCAGCTCCACCACCCCCGCCTCGTAGGCGACCTCGCGGACCAGGCCGGCCGCGGCGAACGCCTGGTCCGACTGGGCGCGGGCGGGCGTCCCGGCCACGAAGTCCACGAACGTCTCCCCGGCGATGTCCCGCAGGGTGACCCGCTTCGCCCCGGCCAGCCGGTGCCCGGCCGCCACCACCAGCACATGCTCGTCGTGGTCGAGCGCCACGCTCTCCACGCCCGTGGGCCGCTCGCCCTCCGGCAGCCCGAGGAAGGCGATGTCCAGCTCGCCGCGGCGGATCGCCGCCGCCAGCTCGTCACTGCGCCCGGACCGCAGCAGCACCCGCACCTCCGGGTGCCTGGCGCGGTAGCGCTGCAACACCTCCGGTACGTCCACGGCGGCGGTGGTCACGATCACGCCGACGGCGAGCCGGCCGCGCACCACGCCGGTCGCGGCGGCGGCGTCGGCCACCGCGCGGTCGGCGGCGGCCAGCGCCTCGCGCGCCCGGGCCACGAACGCCTCGCCCGCCTCGGTGAGTTCGACCCGGCGGCTGGAGCGGGCGAACAGCCGTACCCCCAACTCCCGCTCGAGGCCCGCGATCCGGTGGCTGAGCGAGGACTGCGTCACGTAACACCGCTCGGCGGCACGGGTGAAGTTACGGGTCTCGGCGACGGCGACGGCGTACCGCATCTGCTGGAGGTCCACCCGATCATGGTTTCCGTGCATGACTGCGATGGCAACCATGTCTTGGACGCATGACGGGGCGGCGGCCGAGACTCCTCACATGTCCTCGTCCGCGCACCGGCCGGCCACCGTCGCGCCGGCCGCCCACCGGTCCGCCACCGTCCTGCTGACCGCCCTCGCCCCCGCCGCCTGGGGCACCACCTACGTCGTCACCACCGAACTCCTCCCGCCCGGACACCCGTTGTTCGCCGGACTCATGCGCTCCCTGCCCGCCGGGCTGGCCGGCCTGGCGCTCACCCGGGTGCTGCCGCGCGGGGACTGGTGGTGGATCCGCAGCCCGGTGTTCATGGTGACTCCTCGTCTGTTCGCTGCCCACAGGCGGCTCGATGGCCTTCAACATACCCCAGGGGGGTACAGAGTCAAGCCGGGGCACACCTTGCCCCTCGATACGGGCAGGGGGTATCCGTGGAGGGGTTCGCCCTCAGTGTGCGACGAGAGGATCCGAGGATGACCACCAGGCCGGACACCTCCGGACGGCGAGGCCGGGAGGACGGCGGACCGGCCGTGCCGACCGTGCTCCGCAGGGGGTCGGGCACCCCGTGACCCGCATGGCGGCGATCGCCCTCCTCCAGGCCCTGGCCGCCCACCTCGGTCACACGGACCCCGGCCGGTCCTGCGGCTGCCACGGGTCCGGCGGGCGCGCCGCGATGTGACAGCGGGTCACTCCGCCACTACCCTGCGCATGTGATCGGAACGCGGGACGGCGGCGACAGGAGCGCGGGGCGCTCGCGCCACGCCGCCCTGCTGATCGGACTGGTCCTGGTGATCGCCGCCCATCTCGCCGGCTCGGTGCACGCCTGCTCCTTCGCCGGGCGCGGCCCGAGCGCCGTGGCGGCGCGCGAGGCCGCGCACCCGGCGGGCACCGCCGACGGCACGGATCCGACCGGCCCTCCCCGGCACCGGCACACGGCGGACGGCCATCTGGACCACACGGCGGACCGGCCGCGCGCCGCGCTGGACGACACCGGGCTCGACGGCGAGCAGCACCCGCCGGCGCTGCCCACCACGCCGCGCGGACGTGCGACACATCCCGCACGGCACAGGCCCCCCGGTGTCCCCCGTGCCCGCGCC
>NZ_JACBWZ010001084.1 GCF_013870595.1 Streptomyces sp. WELS2
GCGCGGCCGTAGCCGTAGGTGAACCGGCGGGTCGCCGCCCGGCGGCCGAGCACGAAGGCGATGCCGAGGGGGATGGCGGTCAGCGCGTCGGCCGCGTTGTGCACGGTGTCCCCGAGCAGCGCCACCGACCCGGATACGGCCACCACGGCCCCCTGCGCCAGAGCGGTCGCCCCCAGTACCGCCAGCGACACCCACAGCGCGCGCATACCGCGCGCCGACGACTCGAGCGCCGGATCCAGCTTGTCGGCGGTCTCGTGCGAATGCGGGGCGAGCAGATGACCGAGACGGCGGAGGAACGGACCACGGCGCGGGTGCCCGTGCCCGTGGCCGTGGCCGTGGCTGTGATGCGGGGGTTCGTGGCCGCGGTCCATGTGTCCGTGGCCGTGGCGATGGTGCCGGTCGCTCACGTCGGTCCCCTTCCGGTGGACGGGAGTGGACGGGCGGGGTCCACGCGGCCATTATGTGCGTATGAGCGCACGCATGCACCTATCACCTGCGCACGATGCGCACGAGCACAGCGCGGGCGAGGAGCGGTTCGCGGTCGCCGCCGACCTCCTGGCCCTGCTGGGCGACCGCACCCGCCTCGCCCTGCTGCACGCCCTGACGGCGGGCGAGGCGGATGTCACCACCCTCACGGAGGCGTGCGGCGCCGCCCGCCCGGCCGTCAGCCAGCACCTGGCCCGGCTGCGGCTCGCCGGCCTGGTGGACACCCGCAAGGAGGGGCGCCGGGTGGTCTACTCCCTGCGCCACGGACACCTGCGGCGCCTGGTCGAGGAGGCGCTGAAGACGGCGGACCACCGCCTGACGGGACGCTGAGAGGCGGCCCTCCCGGCGGACCGTGGACGGAGGAGGGCTAGCTCAGCCGCGGGATCTCGATGGCCGGGCAACGGTCCATGACCATCTCCAGGCCCGCCGCCCGGGTGCGTTCATAGGCGGCCGGGTCGACGACGCCCAGCTGGAACCACACCGCCCGCGCGCCCTTCGCCACGGCCTCGTCGGCGACCGGGCCGGCCAGCCCGCTGTTCACGAAGACGTCGACCACGTCCACGTCGAAGGGGATGTCCGCCAGCGAGGCGTAACCCCGCTCCCCGTGCACCGTCTCGGCCTTGGGGTGCACCGGCACGATCCGCTTGCCGAACCGCTGGAGCACCTGGGACACGCCGTAGGCGGCCCGGTACTCGTTCGCCGACAGGCCGACCACCGCCCAGGTGTCGCCCAGCTCGGTCAGGATCCTGCGGATCGTCGCGTCGTCGCCGTACATCGGCCGCCTCCTCGGGCTGCGGGAACTGTCTCGGGGAAACGTCACTCCGGCGCGCGGGGATTCCCGCCGTACCCCGGCATGTTGTCCGGAAACGGCGCAAGCTGCTGCATACGGCCGCCGGCCCGCCCTACGCTCGCCCCGTGCTGCGCATCCTCGACGCCCGAACCGGTGAGCCCGTCCCCGCCGCGCCCGCCCGCCGCGGCCTGACCCGCATCGAGGCCCACGCCTCCGGTCCCGACCCGACGGCCCTGCGGGTCCTGCTCACCGCCGACCTGCTCGTCCGCGCCCTGGAACTGGGCGGCACCCCGGTCTGGACGAGCCTCGCCGCCCCCCGCGACCAGCCGGAACTGCGCACCGCGGGCACGCGCCTGGCCATCCGCCCCTTCGAGTTCGGCCGCGACCTCGCCTCCGGCCTCGGCGAGGCCCAGGCCCTCCACGTGGTCCGGCGGGACCGTACGGAGACGGTGGGGGAGGGGCCGGTGGTGGCGGTGGGCGAGGTGGAATGGGCGCCGGGGGCGGGCGGGGAGCCGGCCAGGGGCTCGGTGA
>NZ_JACBWZ010001085.1 GCF_013870595.1 Streptomyces sp. WELS2
GAGCGCGTGGGCGATGGCGGCGCCGATGCCCTGCGTCGAGCCGGTGACCAGTGCGGTTCGTCCTGTCAGATCGATGCGCATGACGACACGAGTTCCCCCCGGCCCCGCGGCCTACCGCGGCCCGGGCCCGGCGACCACCGGCCCCGGCGGGCGCACAGCCCGGAGCCGGCCGGCCACCGGCGCGCTTTCCCGGCGTGACCCCGTACGGCAGGCGTCAAGATCCCGTCAGCGCGGGGGAGCCGGGCGCCAAGGTCCCGTAAGGGACCGGTCGGGGACGGCCGGTACCGGACACACCCTGGGGGCACCGCGCACACGGTCCCCCTGTGTGTCCGGAGAACGAAGGAGCACGCACCCATGTCCGTCCTGACCACCGGGCCCGGCGCCGCCCCCGCGGGCGAGGAGCCGCCCGACACCGGGGATCGGCACCGGCTGACCGCCGTCACCGGCCTGGCCGCGCTGTCGCTGGACGCGATGGCCTCCGTGGCGTACGGCCCGGAGGCCATCGCCCTGGTGCTGGCCGCCGCCGGCGCCCGCGGGCTGGGGTTCACCCTGCCCGTCACCCTGGCCATCGCCGCACTGCTCGCCGTACTCGTCGCCTCCTACCGGCAGGTGATCGCGGCCTTCCCGGACGGCGGCGGCTCCTACGCCGTGGCCAAGGCGCACCTGGGAACGCGCACCAGCCTGGTGGCCGCCGCCTCGCTGGTCCTGGACTACGTACTGAACGTGGCCGTCGCCGTCACGGCGGGCGTGGCCGCGCTGACCTCCGCCTTCCCCGCCCTGCACGGCGCCCGGCTGTGGCTGTGCCTCGCCGTGCTCGCCCTGGTCACGGGCGTCAACCTGCGGGGCATCGCGGAGTCGGCGAAGGTGTTCATCGTGCCGACCGCCGTCTTCGTGGGCGCCGTCTTCGCGCTGATCGCGGTGGGACTGCTGCGGTCCGCCCCGGTCGGTACGGCGACCGCGGCCGGCCATGCCCCGGTGGTCGAGGACAACGCCGGCGGTGTCGGAGCACTCCTCCTGCTCAAGGCATTCGCCTCCGGGTGCAGCGCCCTGACCGGTGTCGAGGCCATCGCCAACGCCGTGCCCTCCTTCCGCGTCCCCCGGGTGCGCCGGGCACAGCGCGCGGAGACCGCCCTCGGCGCCGTCCTCGGCCTGATGCTGATCGGCCTGGCCGTGCTGATCGGCCGCTTCCACCTCCAGTCGGTCGCGGGCGTGACGGTCCTCGCCCAGCTCGCGGACGCCTCCTTCGGCCACAACGGGGCTTTCTACGTCCTCCAGTTCGCCACCATGACCCTGCTGGCCCTGTCCGCGAACACCTCCTTCGGCGGGCTGCCGGTGCTGCTGGAACTGCTCGCCCGGGACGACTACCTGCCACACGTCTTCGCGCTCAAGGCCGACCGGCAGGTGCACCGGCACGGCGTCCTGGCCCTCGCCGCGGTCTCGGCGGCCCTGCTGGTCTTCTCGGGCGGTGACACCAACACCCTGGTGCCGCTGTTCGCGATCGGGGTCTTCGTCGGCTTCACCCTCGCCCAGGTGGGCATGGTCCGGCACTGGCGCCGGGAGCGAGGACCCGGATGGCGTGGGAAGGCCCTGCTCAACGGCCTAGGCGCGCTGCTCACCGGGGTGTCGGCCGGCGTGGTCACGGCGAGCAAACTCGCCGAGGGCGCCTGGCTCGTGGTCGTGGCGCTCCCCCTGCTGGTCGCCGCCTTCGTCGCCGTGCACCGGGCCTACGACCGCATCGGCGAGCGGCTCGGCCGCGTCCCCGAGCCCCCGCACCGCGAGCGCTCGCTGTGATCGTCCCGGTGTCC
>NZ_JACBWZ010001086.1 GCF_013870595.1 Streptomyces sp. WELS2
CAGCGGGATGCCGGCGCGCGCCAGGCGCAGGGCCATGGGGCCGCCCATCACCCCGAGACCGATGAATCCGACGTTCATGACCGGGCCGCCCTCCGCGCCGCGCGCCGCTTATGACAGCGGTCATAGTAGCGCCGGTTATGACGGCGGTCATAGGCTGACGGCGGAGGAAGCCGAGGGGGAGGAAGCGGAGGCGACGCATGACCGAGACGCGGCCCGGACCGCGGGAGCGGATGGTCTTCAGCGCGGCCCAGCTCATCCGGCGGCACGGGGTCGCCGGGACCGGTATGCGCGAGGTCGCCGCGCACGCCGACGCTCCGCGCGGCTCCCTCGGGCACTACTTCCCGGGCGGCAAGGAACAGCTGGTCAACGAGGCGGTCGAGTGGGCCGGGAGGTACGCGGGCAAGCGGATCGCCCGCTTCCTCGCCGGGCTGGACGGGCCGACACCGAGCGGACTGTTCGCGGCGATGGCCGCGCAGTGGACCGACGAGTACGCGGCGGACGGCTTCGCTGCGGGCTGCCCGGTCGCCGCCGCCACGGTCGACTGCGCCACCTCGGCCGAGGCGACCCGCCGGGCGGCCGCCGCCGCGTTCACGGCCTGGCGCGCGCCGCTCGCCGCGGCCCTGACCGACCTCGGCGTGCCCGCCGGCCGTGCCGAGCCGCTGGCCACCCTCATGATCAGCACCCTGGAGGGCGCGATCCTGCTGGCCCGGGCCGAACAGGACACCGGCCCCCTCACCACCGCCGTACGGGAACTGGGCCCCCTGCTGGACGCCGCCGCACGCTCCTGACCACACCGTCCTGCCGCGCGCACGTGAAACGGTTTGCCGAACATGCGTAGGGTGCAGAGAAGTCATCAGAAGAGGGGCGCCCCGTAACGGGCACCCGGACAGCGGTACGACGAGTGAGGGAGGGAGCCGGAGCGATGGGCGACCACAAAGAGCAGCAGCCCGTGCGGGTGGGCGCGGCCGTCCGGCGGCGCCGCCGTGCGCTGGAACTGACCCTCGCCGTCGTGGCCGAGCGCAGCGGCCTGTCGGTGCCCTTCCTCAGCCAGGTGGAGAACGACCGGGCCCGCCCGAGCAGCACCTCCCTGGAGAAGCTGGCCGACGCCCTGCGCACCACGGCCGTCGAACTCCTCGCCGCCGCCGACCCGGCGGCCAGCGTGGACGTGGTGCGCGCCGAGCCGGTCGCCGAGGGCGACTTCGACCCGCGCACCCGCGCCCTGGTGCGCGGCCACCACCAGCTGCACGCCTCCGAGTTCACCGGCGACCACGACGCCGGCCGCGAGCTCCAGCACCGCAACGACGAGCTGATGTACGTCGCCGACGGCGCGGTGGAGATCGAGGCGGAGGGCCGCGCCTACCGCCTCGGCCGGGGCGACACCCTGTATCTGACCGGCGGTGTCCGGCACCGCTGGCGGGCCACGGTCCCGGACACCCGGATCATCGTGGTGGCGGTCGCCGAGCACATCGAGGCCGTCCAGACCAGATCCCGCTGAGCGGCGGGCGGAAGGCGGCGCCGTGACGCGGGTGGTCTCGCTGGTCCCGTCCCTGACCGAGGCCGTCGCGGTGACGCTGCCCGGCGCCCTCGTGGGCGCCACCGACTGGTGCACCCACCCGGCCGGCCTGGACGCCACCCGGATCGGCGGCACGAAGAACCCCCGGGTGGACCGGATCGTCTCCCTCGCGCCGGACCTGGTGATCGCCAACGAGGAGGAGAACCGCGCCGCCGACCTCGACGCCCTGCGCGCGGCCGGCCTCGAGGTCCTGGTCACCGAGGTGCGGAGGGTGCCGCAGGCCTTCACCG
>NZ_JACBWZ010001087.1 GCF_013870595.1 Streptomyces sp. WELS2
GCCCTGCTGGGCCTGGACCGCCTGGGCGCGGGACCGGAGGCGGGCGAACGGGCGCGCGGCCACTGGGAGACGGCCGCCGCCTGACCGCGGAGGTACGGGGAGACGGCCGCAGGGACGGAACCGATGCGCCGTCACCGCCGTCTTCGCCCGCAGGGGGTGGTGCGTCTGCCCGCCACCGCGCAGGGCATCCGGGTGGCCGGCGACCCCGAGGCCGTCGTCCGCACGGTCGCCGTCAGCGGAGGCTCCGGCGACAGCCTCTTCGACCAGGTCCGCGCGGCCGGCGTCGACGCCTTCCTGACCGCGGACCTGCGCCACCACCCGGCCTCCGAGGCGGTGGCCACGAGCCCCCTCGCGCTGCTCGACGCGGCGCACTGGGCCACCGAGTGGCCCTGGTGCGAGCTGGCCGCGAGCCAGCTCGACGAGATCTCCGACCGCAACGGCTGGGACCTGCGGGTCCACGTCTCCAAGACGGTCACCGACCCCTGGACCGCCCACGCGGCGTCCACCGACACCCTCTAGCCCACGGGAGCCCCCAACTGAACGCCGCGCCCGCCGACCAGATCCGACTCCTCGACGTCCAGGCCCTCGACGTCCGCCTCCAGCAGCTCGCGCACAAGCGGAAGTCGCTGCCCGAGCACGCCGAGATCGACTCGCTGACGAAGGACCTCACACAGCTGCGCGACCTGCTCGTGGCCGCGCAGACCGAGGAGAGCGACTGCGCCCGCGAGCAGACCAAGGCCGAGCAGGACGTCGACCAGGTGCGCCAGCGCGCCGCCCGTGACCAGCAGCGGCTGGACTCCGGCGCGGTCACCTCGCCGAAGGACCTGTCCAACCTCCAGCACGAGATCGCCTCCCTCGCCAAGCGGCAGGGCGACCTGGAGGACGTGGTCCTGGAGGTCATGGAGCGCCGCGAGGCCGCGCAGGAGCGGGTGAACGAGCTGACCGAGCGGGTCGGCTCCGTCCAGGCGAAGATCGACGACGCCACCGGGCGCCGGGACGCGGCGTTCGAGGAGATCGACGGCGAGGTCGCCTCGGTGACGAAGGAGCGCGAGGTCGTCGCCGCGTCCGTGCCCGAGGACCTGATGAAGCTGTACGACAAGCTGCGCGCCCAGCAGGGCGGCATCGGCGCGGCCAAGCTGTACGCGCGGACCTGCCAGGGCTGCCGGCAGGAGCTGGCCATCACCGAGCTGAACGAGATCCGCTCGGCGGCCCCGGACACCGTGGTCCGCTGCGAGAACTGCCGGCGCATCCTGGTGCGCACGGCCGAGTCGGGTCTCTGAGCGAGTCGGGTCTTTCACAAACCTGGGGGCGAGCATGCGGGACGTGCGGGAGTTCGTCGTGGAGGCCGACGGCGGGTCACGGGGCAACCCCGGGCCCGCGGGCTACGGGGCCGTGGTGCGCGACGCGGTGACGGGGGAGACGCTGGCCGAGGCCGCGGAGTACCTCGGCACCGCCACGAACAACGTCGCCGAGTACCGCGGCCTCCTGGCCGGCCTGCGTGCGGCGCACGCCCTCGACCCCGGCGCGCGGGTACGCGTCCGCATGGACTCCAAGCTCGTCGTGGAGCAGATGTCCGGCCGCTGGAAGATCAAGCACCCCGACATGAAGCCCCTGGCCATGGAGGCGCGCTCGGTCTTCCCGCCGGACCAGGTCACCTACGAGTGGATCCCGCGCGAGCGCAACAAGCAGGCCGACCGCCTGGCCAACGAGGCGATGGACGCGGGGGCGAAGGGCGAGCAGTGGTCCCCGGTGCTCTCCCGCGCCGACCTGACGACCCCGACCGACCCGGCGACGGCCACCGC
>NZ_JACBWZ010001088.1 GCF_013870595.1 Streptomyces sp. WELS2
CAGCAGGCGGCGGCCCGGCAGGCCGAGCAGCTCGGGGTGGTCCGCCTCCGCCGGGGACGGCGGCGCGGGAATCTCGGCGACGAGCCGGGCACGAACAGACATGTCGGTCTCCAGGAGTGATGTCGCTCCGCAGCGTAAGGGACGCCTCCGACAATCCGCCGGGCGCGGGCCCGCCACGACGGCAAGCCCTTGCCTGGAGCGCACTCCAAGTCGTTGGCTGGTGGACCATGGAGTACACGCAGCTCGGACGCACGGGACTCAAGGTCAGCCGACTCGTCCTCGGGACGATGAACTTCGGTCCGCAGACCGACGAAGCCGACAGCCACGCGATCATGGACGCGGCGCTGGACGCGGGCATCAACTTCTTCGACACCGCCAACGTGTACGGCTGGGGCGAGAACAAGGGCCGGACCGAGTCCATCATCGGCAACTGGTTCGCCAAGGGCGGCGGCCGGCGCGAGAAGACCGTCATCGCCACCAAGGTGTACGGCAACATGGACCCGGACGGCGCCACGGTGTGGCCCAACCACGACAAGCTCTCCGCGCTGAACATCCGGCGCGCGGTGGACGCCAGCCTGAAGCGGCTCCGGACCGACTACATCGACCTCTACCAGTTCCACCACATCGACCGCGACACGCCGTTCGAGGAGATCTGGCAGGCGATCGACGTCCTGGTGCGGCAGGGCAAGATCCTCTACGTCGGATCCAGCAACTTCCCCGGCTACAAGATCGCCCAGGCCAACGAGGCCGCCGCCCGCCGCGCCGGCACCATCGGGCTGGTCAGCGAGCAGTGCCTGTACAACCTGGCCGAGCGGCGCGCCGAGATGGAGGTCATCCCGGCCGCGCGGGACTACGGCCTCGGGGTCATCCCGTGGTCGCCGCTGCACGGCGGTCTGCTCGGCGGGATCATCAAGAAGGAGGTCCAGGGCGGTCGCCGTGCCTCCGGCCGGGCCGCCGACACCCTCAAGGACCCGGCGGCCCGCGCGCGGATCCAGGCCTACGAGGACCTGCTCGACAAGCACGGACTGGAGCCCGGCGAGGTGGCCCTGGCCTGGCTGCTCACCCGCCCCGGCATCACCGGCCCGATCGTCGGCCCGCGCACCGCCGAGCAGCTGCGGTCCGCGCTGCGCGCCGTCGAACTGGAACTGGGCGAGGACCTGCTGGCCGGCCTGGACGAGATCTTCCCGGGCCCGGGCCCGTCCCCGGAGGCCTTCGCCTGGTAACCACCGGAAGGGGCAGCGCCCCGAAGGAGCGCCGGGAACCGCGCGGCCGGCCACATCCGGCCCGCGGCCGGGAACGGCCCCGCGGTTCCCCGCCCCTCTCCCCCACACCCGCCGAAGGCGCCCCGAAAGGGGCGCGGGGAACGGCGCGCCCGGGCCACAACCGGCCCGGGCCGACGGACGAACCCCCAGCCGGCAAGCGCACCCCGCGGGGCTACCGCATGGCCGACGCCACAGCCACCACCACGAACATCAACACAAGCGCACCGGCCATGATCCGGTTCCGGGTTTTCGGGTCCACGTATTCGAGACTAACCGCCCGCGCCCAGCGCCCACCGCCCGACCACCTCGTACCGCGGCTGCTCCCCCGGCACCCCGGACACCGGCAGACGGCTGCGCATCAGCACCAGGTCGGCCACGGTCCAGCCGCCGCCGGTGAACTCCGCGAGCGCGTCGACGTACGGCCGTACGTCCAGCGCGTGGCGGCTGCGGGCCAGCGTCAGATGGGCCTTGTAGGGCCGGTGTTCCCCCATCGGCAGCCCCTCCTTGCGCGCCGCCGAGGTCCACCACGAACTGGTCCAT
>NZ_JACBWZ010001089.1 GCF_013870595.1 Streptomyces sp. WELS2
GCACCGTGTGGAGCAGCCGCAGGTACGCCTGGACGGCGGTGCGCTCACGATCGGTCGGTACGGCGGTGGGCATCGGTCGGCTCTCCCCGGGTAGGCGTCACGGTCACGCGCCCTGCGGCGCACATCCCCAGCTTGCCGCCCGCCACTGACAATCCCGTCCGGCTCGGCCCGCGTTCGCCCGCTCAGCGCAGGCGCGAGGAGGAAACGGCCGTCCCCGGGGCCGCCGTACGGCCCGTCACGGCGGGCGAGGACCCCGCCGTACGCTTCACGACTCGGGCCGCTTCACGCTCTCCAGGAGCATGTCCAGCCACTCCGCGACCTTGTCCCGGTGCTGATCGGTGGGCAACTGCGCGGCC
This sequence comes from Streptomyces sp. WELS2, assembly GCF_013870595.1. Taxonomy (GTDB): domain Bacteria; phylum Actinomycetota; class Actinomycetes; order Streptomycetales; family Streptomycetaceae; genus Streptomyces. Next base: position 357 of record NZ_JACBWZ010001089.1, read on the forward strand.
CGCCAGGCGATTCCGCGCACCCCGTGGTCTTGTAGCAGCCGCTCCAGCGGGTCCTCCGCGGCCTCGACATCGGCCCGCTCCCGGTCCGCGAGCTTCTGCAGCAACTCCTGCTCGACTCGCTGTAACGCGCCCGCCAGCGCCTCGGGGTCCTCCGCGGTGAGGAAGCCGGCGTGCACCCGGAAGAAGCGCTGCAACGCGTCGCAGTGCTCCATGGTGGGCCGCCGGTCGCCGTTGATGAGGGCGCCGGCCTGCTGCCGGGACATGCCCGCGCCGTCGGCGATCTCCTGCTGGGTGTACCGGCGTCCGCCCGGTTTCAGCCGGGTACGGCGCAACAGGTCCAGGCGCTGCAGGAAACGGGCCTGCACGTCCGGCTCGCCGGCCGGCCGTCCGCTGAGCAGGGCCCTGACCACCGGCTCGGGCACCCCGCAGGCGATGGAGAGCCGCCCGACGTCGAAGACCTCGGCGTGCGGTACGCCGAGGCGGTCGGCGAGCGCGGTGACGCGGGCGACGACGGCCGGCAGCTGGGCGGTCGCCGAGGCGCCCGGATCCTCGTAGCCATCCGTCACCGACAGAACTCCTACGTCTCTAAAGAGGGCTTCAGGTGCGTCCGTGCTTCTCACGAGCGATCGCCGTGAACTTCCCGGAGAGTAGCCCGTGTCCGGAACCCACATCCAGGTGTCGCCACAACTGTGGCGAATTTCAGCCGTCAACCGGCACGAAATGCCACGATAGTTGACACGACTCTTGCCTGGGCAGCAGGATCGCATCGCCGCGTGAAAGGCCGCAGAGGCAAGAGGGGTGACCTCCCGATGGCACATCAGGCAGGAGGGCAGCGGCCGGCACCGCGGCCCGTCCCCGACACTTGCGACACCCAGGAGTACCTCCGGGACTACGGAGTGCTGCTGGAGTACATGTCGTGCCCGTCCCTGGTCGTCGACCACCAGTGGAACGTGGTCATGGCGAACCGGGCGTTCGAGGCGCTGTTCTGCGGCGTGAGCCCGCACCCGACGGCCATGCCGGGGGTGAACTTCCTGCGGTTCGTGCTGTTCCACCCGGACGCGGGCCGGATCCTCGGCGAGCACGAGGCGGCCTGGTGCCTGCCGCTGCTGGCCCAGCTGCGCACCGCGCTGGAGTCCCGCGCTCACGACCACGAACTCCAGGCCGTGCGGCGGGAGATCGCCCAGGACCCGATCATGGAGGCCGCCTACCGGCACGGTCTGCCGCACTGGATCCGCGCCGTCGGCGAGGCCGCGACCCGGCTCGACGGCGCCGTACGCCTGCTGCACCACCCGGACCCGCGCCACGGGCGCACCGAGTGCCGCATCGTGGAGGAGGCTCCGCAGCCGCTGCGGGAGCTGGGCTACCGGCGCCTGACGATGATCCTGCGCGAGCCCCGCCGCCCCACCGCCCCGGTACGCCGCCCCCGCCGGACCCGCGGTAC
>NZ_JACBWZ010000109.1 GCF_013870595.1 Streptomyces sp. WELS2
CCAGGAGCAGCGCTGCCGCCGCGAGGACGAGGGGCGTGGTACGGCGCATGGGGTCCGCCTTTCCGCAGGAGTACTGGTGCGGATGTGACGTACCACCGGCGCGTCCGGATCCCGGCAGGCCTACGCCCAGAGCTGTCCCTGGAGGGTGGCGATGGCCTCCTCGGTGGTGGCCGCCGTGTAGACGCCCGTGGAGAGGTACTTCCAGCCGCCGTCGGCCACGATGAAGACGATGTCGGCGCCCTCCCCCGCCTTGACGGCCTTGTTCCCGACGCCGATCGCCGCGTGCAGGGCGGCGCCGGTGGAGACGCCCGCGAAGATGCCCTCCTGCTGGAGGAGCTCGCGGGTGCGGGTGACCGCGTCGGCCGAGCCGACCGAGAAGCGGGTGGTGAGGACGGAGGCGTCGTACAGCTCGGGGACGAAGCCCTCGTCGAGGTTGCGCAGGCCGTAGACCAGGTCGTCGTAGCGCGGTTCGGCGGCGACGATCCTGACGTCCGGCTTGTGCTCGCGCAGGTAGCGGCCGACGCCCATCAGGGTGCCGGTGGTGCCGAGGCCCGCCACGAAGTGGGTGACCGAGGGCAGGTCGGCGAGGATCTCCGGGCCGGTGGTCGCGTAGTGGGCGCCCGCGTTGTCCGGGTTGCCGTACTGGTAGAGCATCACCCAGTCCGGGTGCTCGGCGGCCAGTTCCTTGGCCACGCGCACCGCGGTGTTGGAGCCGCCGGCGGCCGGCGAGGAGATGATCTCGGCGCCCCACATGCCGAGCAGGTCCCGGCGTTCCTGCGAGGTGTTCTCCGGCATCACGCACACCATCCGGTAGCCCTTGAGCTTGGCGGCCATGGCGAGGGAGATGCCGGTGTTGCCGGAGGTGGGTTCGAGGATGGTGCAGCCGGGGGTGAGCCGGCCGTCCTTCTCCGCCTGCTCGATCATGTGCAGCGCGGGGCGGTCCTTGACCGAGCCGGTGGGGTTGCGGTCCTCCAGCTTGGCCCAGATCCGCACGTCGGGGGACGGCGACAGCCGCGGCAGGCGCACCAGGGGGGTGTTGCCCACCGCGGCCAGCGGGGAGTCGTAGCGCATCGCTGCTCGGGAGCCGATCAGCGCATGCCGCCGGCCACGGCCGGCAGGATCGTGATGCTGTCGCCGTCGGACAGCTTGGTGTTGATGCCGTCCAGGAAGCGGACGTCCTCGTCGTTCAGGTACACGTTGACGAAGCGGCGCAGCTCGCCGCCGTCCACCAGGCGGGCCTGGATGCCGCCGTGCCGGGTCTCGAGGTCGGCGAACAGCTCGGCGAGGGTGTCGCCGTTGCCCTCCACCGCCTTCTGGCCGTCGGTGTACTGGCGGAGGATGGTCGGGATGCGGACCTCGATGGCCATGGCTCAGGGCTCCTGTCGGAAGGTGTCGTCGGTTCGGTCAGGCGCGCGGCGGCGGCCCGCCGCGGCGCGGGGCCGTACGGCGGCAGCGGGGTGGGTCAACAGAGGGCGCTGTTCAGCCTGCACAGGTCGACGTGCAGCCGCGCCACGAGCAGGGTGCCCGGCGCCTTGTCGCCCACGTCGAGAAGAACCATGGGCTCATCGTATCGATTCCCGGCCCGCGGCCCGGAGTGTGATTCCGCATCCTGGACGGATTCCGTCCGGTGCGCGAGATCAGTAGTCCGCCACGACCCTGACCTCCTCCTCGGTGACCTGGCCGTCCACGATCCGGAAGGAGCGGAACTGGAAGTCGCCGAGGCCGTCGGTGTCGGCGGTGGAGACCAGGACGTAGTGGGCGCCGGGCTCGTTGGCGTAGGAGACGTCGGTGCGCGAGGGGTAGGCCTCGGTGGCGGTGTGGGAGTGGTAGACGACCACCGGCTCCTCGTCGCGGTCGTCCATCTCGCGGTAGAGCCTGAGGAGATCACCGGAGTCGAACTCGTAGAAGGTGGGCGACATCGCCGCGTTCAGCATGGGGATGAAGCGCTCGGGGCGGTCGGAGCCCGCCGGGCCCGCCACCACGCCGCACGCCTCGTCGGGGTGGTCCTTGCGGGCGTGGGCGACGATCCGGTCGTACAGGGCCTGGGTGATGGTCAGCATGCGGGCCAGGATAAGCAGAGGGCCGTTCCGTACCGAGGGGTGGTACGGAACGGCCCACATGCCGGACGTCCTGAGCGGCGGCCGACGGGGGCGCCACGAGAGCTCCCGGCGGCCGGACGTCCCTTTCCGGAAGTCCGGGGAGCGCTCAGCGCTTGTTGAAGGCCGCGGCCTCCGGGTTGCGGCGCCGCAGCACCAGGTAGGCGACGCCGAGGATCAGCCCCCAGACCGGCGCGCAGTACAGCGAGACCCGGGCGTCCTTGTCGATGCCCATCAGCACGATCACCATGCCGATGAAGGCGAGCGCGAACACGCTGGTCCACGGCGCGCCCGGGGCCCGGAACTCCGAGCGGGGCAGCTCGCCGCGGTCCGCCTTGGCCCGGTAGCGGATCTGGCAGATCAGGATGACGATCCAGGCCCACATGCCGGAGATGGTCGCGAAGGACACCACGTAGTCGAACGCCTTGCCCGGCCACTGGTAGTTGATCCAGACGCCGACCAGCATCAGCGCGGCGGAGAACGTGGTGCCGACCAGCGGGGTACCGCTCGACGTCAGCTTGGTGAACGCCTTCGGACCCTGGCTGTTGAGCGCCAGGTCGCGCAGCATGCGGCCGGTGGAGTACATGCCGGAGTTGCAGGACGACAGCGCGGCGGTGAGCACGACGAAGTTGACGATGCCCGCGCCGGCCGGCAGGCCCATCCGCTCGAAGGCGACCACGAAGGGGCTGTTGCCCGCGCTGAAGCTGGTCCACGGCACGACCGAGAGGATCATGATCAGCGCGCCGACGTAGAAGACGGCGATGCGCCACGGCACGGTGTTGATCGCCTTGGGCAGCACGGTCTTGGGGTCCTTGGACTCGCCCGCGGTCACGCCGACCAGTTCGACGGCGAGGAAGGCGAACATCACCATCTGCAGGGTCATCAGCGTGTCGTCGACGCCGTGCGGGAAGAAGCCGCCCTGGTTCCACAGGTGGGCGACGGAGGCGGTGTCCCCGGCGTCGGAGAAGCCGATGGTGAGGATGCCGGCGCAGATCAGGATCATGCCGATGATGGCGGTGACCTTGACCATGGAGAACCAGAACTCCAGTTCGCCGAAGAGCTTCACGGAGATCAGGTTGGCGCCGTAGAGGACGACGGTGAACACCAGGGCCGACAGCCACTGCGGGATGTCGGTCCAGTACGTGATGTACTTCGCCGCGGCGGTGACCTCGGTGATGCCCGTGACCACCCAGAACAGCCAGTACGTCCAGCCGGTCACGAATCCGGCGAACGGGCCGATGAACTCGCGCGCGTAATCGGAGAACGAACCCGACACCGGGCGGTACATCAGCAGTTCGCCGAGCGCCCGCATGATGAAGAAGATGATGAGGCCCGCGACGGCGTACGCCAGGATCAGGCTGGGGCCGGCCTTGGAGATGCCCTTGCCCGCGCCGAGGAACAGGCCGGTGCCGATGGCCCCGCCGATGGCGATCATCTGGATCTGCCGGGCCCCGAGCCCGCGCTGATACCCCTCGCCGCCCTCGGCCCCCGCGGCCTCATTGCCGTCGCGATGCTGATCGACCTGCGCTGAGGTCATGTGTGGTGCGCCTTTCTCCATGCCGAACCGGGCCTTGCGTCGGCCTCGGATCGGATCTCGATCCCCCCGGATTGATGGAGCTGTTGCCTGGCCGACGGTCGTCGGCTCGGTGGCGCACCCGGCCGAACATGGGTGGTGTTGGCCGGGCGGTCGTGAAGATTTATCACGGGCGCAATATTGATCACAGAGGGGCAGTGTGAGGCACCGCACAGCCAAAATCGGACAAAGACGGTCCGAAGGTAGCAAAAGATGCTGGGATGGTAATCCGATCGTTATCCGGGTTTGAGCGTCCTCTGAGCGAACACCGATCGGAACCAGCCAGTCCGCCTCACGGGAGCAGGGTCGACACCAAGGTCTCCTGGAGCCCGCCCAGCCAGAGGTACGCCAGCACCATCGGCTTGCGCGGGTCCTCCTCCGGCAGCCGGTAGAGCAGATCCGTGTCGTCCTCGTCGGTGATCTCCAGCCGGGCGCCGATCGCCAGCCTGAGGTCGTTCAGGGCGCCGAGCCACTGCCGGGACTCCTGCGGCGTCAGCTTCAGCACCGCGCCGCCCTCCCCGGCCGCGGCGAGCGCGTCCAGCGAGCGGACCACGCCGAGCGCGTTCTCCCGCTTGCCCGCGCGCAGGTCGTTCTCGGTGTAGCGGCGGAACTCGGCGGAGTGCGCCTGCCGCTCCTCAGCCTCGGCCGGCGAGGCGGGGGCCTGCTCCGGGTCGCTGTAGGCGTCCGGGAAGAGCCTCCTGAGGACCGGGTCGGCCGGCGGCTCGCTCGGCCCCTCGGCGAACAGCTCGGCCAGCGGGTCGGCCGGGGCGTCGGCGCCGGGGCCGGGACCGATGAGCTCCAGGAGCTGGACGGCCAGCGAGCGGATGATGGAGATCTCGACGTCGTCGAGCGCGACGGCCGCGCCGCCGCCGGGGATCGGTTCGAAGTGTCCGGGCATCTGCGGCGTTTACTTCCGGTCCTGCTGGAGGGTGGCCCACAGTCCGTAACCGTGCATCGCCTGCACGTCGCGCTCCATCTCCTCGCGGCTCCCGCTGGAGACGACCGCCCGGCCCTTGTGGTGGACGTCGAGCATGAGCTTGGTGGCCTTGTCCTTGGAGTAGCCGAAGTACGTCTGGAAGACGTAGGTGACGTAGCTCATGAGATTGACCGGGTCGTTGTGCACGATGGTGACCCAGGGGACGTCGGGTTCGGGTACGGCGGAGATCTCCTCCGCCGACTCGGGGCGTTCGATCTCTACGGGCGCGGGTGACGTCACACTGCCCATGCTGCCACGGCCTCCATAAATCGTCACACCGACGAAAAGGGAGTACGATTCCCCGACATGAACACAGCGGACCTTGGGCTGCCGGTGGACGTTCCCTCGACGGCGCTCTTCACGGACCAGTACGAGCTGACGATGCTGCGCGCCGCGCTGAAGGCCGGTACGGCCGAACGGCGGAGCGTGTTCGAGGTCTTCACCCGGCGGCTGCCGGACGGGCGCCGCTACGGCGTGGTGGCCGGGACCGGGCGGGTCCTGGACGCGGTGGAGAACTTCCGCTTCGACCCGGGCGTCCTCGGCTTCCTGCGCGAGCGGCAGATCGTCGACGAGGAGACCCTCGAGTGGCTCGCCGACTACCGCTTCAGCGGCGACATATGGGGCTACCCCGAGGGCGAGGTGTACTTCCCCGGCTCGCCGGTCATGCGCGTCGAGGGCAGCTTCGCCGAGTGCGTCCTGCTGGAGACGGTGATCCTGTCCATCCTCAACCACGACTCCGCGATCGCCGCCGCCGCCTCCCGCATGGCCTCCGCCGCCGGTGACCGGCCGCTGATCGAGATGGGCGCCCGGCGCACCCACGAGCTGGCCGCGGTCGCCGCCGCCCGCGCCGCCTACGTCGGCGGCTTCGCCACCACCTCCGACCTCGCGGCCGGCTTCCGCTACGGCATCCCCACCGTGGGCACCTCGGCCCACGCCTTCACCCTGCTGCACGACCGCGAGCGGGACGCCTTCCAGGCCCAGGTCGACACCCTCGGCCGGGGCACCACCCTGCTGGTGGACACCTACGACGTCGCCGAGGCCGTCCGTACGGCGGTGGAGGTGGCCGGCCCCGAGCTGGGCGCGGTGCGCATCGACTCCGGCGACCTGCTGCTGGTGGCCCACCGGGTGCGGCAGCAGCTGGACGAGCTGGGCGCCACCGACACGAAGATCATCGTGACCTCCGACCTGGACGAGTACGCCATCGCCTCGCTGGCCGCCGCGCCCGTGGACGCCTACGGCGTCGGCACCCAGCTGGTGACCGGCTCCGGGCACCCCACCAGCTCCATGGTCTACAAGCTGGTCGCCCGCGCCGACTCCGCCGACCCGAAGGCGCCGCTGGTGCCGGTCGCGAAGAAGTCCAGCGGCGGCAAGATGTCGATCGGGGGCCGCAAGTGGGCGGCGCGCCGGGTGGACGCGGACGGGATCGCCGAGGCCGAGGTCGTCGGCACCGGGCCGGTGCCCGCCGAGCTGGCCGACCGGCAGCTGCTGGTACCGCTGGTGCGCGGCGGGACGGTGGTGGCCCGGGAGCCGCTGGACGTGCCCCGGGAGAGGCACATCGCGGCGCGCGCGAATCTGCCGCTGTCCGCGACCCAGCTCTCGCGCGGGGAACCCGTCATCCCGACGGAGTACGTACACGGGCGCTCGGGTAGCTAAAGCGCGACCGCCGTCCGCCCCTTCCCACCCCTCCCGCACGGGCCCCGAAGTCTCTAGGCTCAGTTACTTCACTCTCAGTCGAAGGACACCCACCATGCGCCGCGCCTTGATCGTCGTAGATGTGCAGAACGACTTCTGCGAGGGGGGCAGCCTCGCGGTGGCCGGGGGGGCGGACGTGGCCGCCGCCGTCACGGAGCTGATCGGCGAGGCGGCGGGCACCGGGTACCGGCACGTGGTCGCCACCCGGGACCACCACATCGCGCCCGGCGGTCACTTCGCCGACGACCCCGACTACGTCAGCTCCTGGCCCGCGCACTGCGTCGCGGGCACGGAGGGCGTGGGCTTCCACCCGAACTTCGCCCCCGCGGTCGCCTCCGGCGCGGTGGACGCCGTGTTCGACAAGGGGGCGTACTCGGCGGCGTACAGCGGCTTCGAGGGCACCGACGAGCACGGCGTGTCCCTGGCCGACTGGCTCCGCTCCCGGGAGATCACGGAGGTGGACGTGGTGGGCATCGCCACGGACCACTGCGTACGGGCCACCGCCCTGGACGCGGCCCGCGAGGGCTTCCGCACCCAGGTCCTGCTGGACCTGACGGCCGGCGTCTCCCCGGAGACGACGGAGCGGGCCCTGGAGGAGCTGCGCGAGGCCGGTGTGGAGCTGACCGGGAAACCGGTCGTCTCCTCCTGACCGCAGCGCCCCCTCACCCGGTCTCCACGAGAACCCCACACATTTCAACCAGCCCTCTTACAACTTGTGGATCACCTATGTAATGTCCACGCCAGGGGGCGGTAAAGGATTTGCCACTCACTGGGGTGGCCCGATTTGTCATGCCCAGGCCATGGGTGCTGCTCCCTGTCACGGAACTTTCCCCACAGGGAGTCAGATCGATGTCCGGACCACTGCGCAACCGCAGAGTCGGAGCCGTGCCCAGGATCCTCCAGGTGTTCCTGCTGTGTGCTTCGTTCCTCGCCATCCACTTCAGCACCGCCGCCCCGGCCCAGGCCTACCACCATCTCTGCGGCAGCTTCTTCGGGGTGGACGGCAACGACCCCATCTCGTACAACTACAAGAAGATCACCACCACGTACTACAACGCGTTCAACGGCGCCCAGGGCCGCTGGGACGCCACCAGTGCCCCCGGTTACTTCCGGTACGAGAAGAACAACGGCGACCCCGAGATAGAGGTCAAGGACGAGGGGCACGCCTGGGACGACTGGGCCCGGACCAGCTGGCAGGGCTGCACCTTCGGCTACTGGAGCTACGACGAGGTGTACATCGTCTTCAACACCTCCACCATGCGGGGCCTGAGCGCACGCGAGAAGAAGATCGTCGCCGAACACGAGCTGGGTCACGCCTACGGCCTCGACCACGAGTACTACACCTGCGCCAACCCCGGGCCGGCGGTCATGCGGCAGGGCACGGGCAAATTCGGCTGTGGAAGCGACGGCCCCTGGTACGACGACGTCAAGGGCGTCAAGGCCAAGTACTGAGCGGTTGAGGAGGATGGCGACAATGATGAAGTCGAAAGCACGTATTTCCCTCGCCGCCGGCGTGGTGCTGACCGGCCTGACGGCCTGCTCGGGCCAGGGAGCGTCCGAGGCCGGCGGAGGCATGCACATCCAGGCGGACTACGCCTACTACAGCAGCGCCGAGGACGTCAGCTCGGTGGCGGAGATCGCCATCACCGGGCCCGTGCTCGGCATCGAGACGCGGGAATGCGACAAGGGCGGCGACAACGCCGGCGAGCCGGCCATAGACCCGACGGAGCCGGACAGCGTCGACCCCAACCCGGACCCCTCGGCCACCGGCTCGCCCGACCCGACGGTCACGCCGTCCGGGATCATCGGTGACGGGCCGAGCGCGGCGGACTGCACTCCGATGGTCTTCCTGAAGGTGCGGGTCGCCGGCATGATGAAGCGCGGTGGCGGTCTGACCGAGGGCGACGAGATCATCGTGGGCAACATCGACACCGACAAGGTGACGATGGAGGGCACCACCCCGCTGACCGTGGGCAAGCAGTACGCGCTGTATCTGCGGCAGCTGACGGCGAGCGACCACCCCGGCATCACGAGCGTGCCGAACTTCTGGATCCCGGTCGGCGGCAACCAGGGCATCTTCATCGTGGGCAAGGGCACCGTGACGCCGGCCTCGGCCAACATCGTGGCCCTCACGGACACCGAAGCCCGGCAGAAGCTGAGCGCCGCCTCGGGCAAGTCGCGGCCCGAGCGGCTCCACACGACCGTGGCCGGCCTGAAGGAGGCCGCGAAGGTGGCCGCCGCCAAGCGACGCGCCGCGCCGCGTGAGGCCGCGAAGTAACACCCGGCCACGGCCCGCGTCGAGTGGCCTCCGCCCCGAGGGGGCGGGGGCCACTCGGTCATACCGGAACCGGTCAGGCCAGAGGCACCGGGCGCCGCAACAGAGCCCTGATCGGATGCCAGAGCTCGGGCATGCCGACACCGCCGCCGGGAGCCGTGCGCCAGACCAGGCCGTCGGGGTGGTGCAGGACCGCCGTGATCTCGTCCGGGGTCGGAGGTTCCGCGTTGCCCCGGAGGTACACCGCCCGCAGGCCCAGGTTGCGCAGTCTGGTCAGGGCGCGTGCGCGGTTGGCGGCGTGCACCAGGATCCGCACTCCGGCGGAGCCGTACGGCAGGTTGAGCGCCACCACCACCGTGCCGTTCGGCAGCTTGCTGAAGCCTCCAGCGGCCATGCGGTCACATCCCCGTTCCGGTCGGTGTCAATAAGCGGTCCACAGGACGCACCTAAACACGATCGGCGGCAACCCGCCAGGGGGTTGCCGCCGATACGCCTGTGACCTGGGGTGATGCGGGTTACTTCACTGCGGGGCCGACCTTGAGGGAGATCGTCGAGCCGTCCTTGGCCTCCTTGACGATCGTGATCTTGGTGTTGGTGTCAGTGATCTTCACGCCACCGGTCGGGTTCGCCGGGTCGTAGTAGGTGCTGGTGTGGTCGTTGAAGACCGGCACGCCCTTCTGCGACGGGAACTTGGTGGCCACGCCCGACTGGTGCAGGGTGAGCGCGTCGGTGGCCCCCAGGCTGAACGGCGAGTCGTAGGCCTGGAAGCGGTTGCGCAGCAGCGTGCCGTCGGCCCACTTCAGCGCCGTCGGGTGCGAGTCGACGGGGAGGATCAGGCCGGAGCCCGGGTGACCGTTGGTGCTGTTGGTGTTGTTGTCCGCCTGGGAGGTGTCCCACTTCCAGATCAGCAGACCGTTCTGGTACGGGTAGTGCTCCACCCAGTCCGGGCGGCTGGTGTTGAGGTAACCGAAGTTGTACGGGCCGGTCTTCAGCGTCTTGTCGTACGACACGTACTGCCGGTTCTCGGCGAGGTAGTACTGCTTGTAGTCCTTGGTGAAGGACGCGCCGATGCGGGAGAAGCCGTCCGCGGTCCAGCCGGCGTCCGCCTTCTCGGCGTCGTCCGAGAACAGCGGGGCGCCGTCGGCGGTCACGGTGATCTCGTCGGCGGTGAAGCCGTTCTCCGCGACACCGCCGTCGGTGGCGTAGCGGAAGCGCAGGTCGATCTTCTTGCCCGCGTAGGCGTCGAGCGGGAACGACAGCTTCTTGTGCGTCTGCGAGAAGCCGCTCAGCGCGGGCTTGCCGCCGGCGTCCTTCGGCAGGGCCTGGCCGTCCGCCGTGCCGTCCAGCGCGGTCCAGTTGGCGCCGCCGTCGGTGGACACCTCGGTGTAGACGTAGTCGTAGCCCTCCTCGGTGGCCCACCAGCCGTCCAGGGTGAGGCTCGCCGAGGTCTTGCCGGTCAGGTCGACGGACCGGGTCAGGGTGTTCTTCAGGTCGTTGCCGCTGCCGCTCCACCACTGGGTGGCGCCCTGGGCGGGCTGGGTGATCGTGGTGGTGACCGCCTTGTCGGGCAGGTTGACCACGAGGGCCTGCTTGTCCCAGGTGTTGTACTCGGCGGGGCCCAGCTTGTGCGTGGACTGCTTGCCGGCCGTGGCGGTGTCGTAGTTCAGCCAGCCCAGCTGGAGCTTGTCCCAGGCGTTCATGTCGCCGGGCAGGTCGCCGATGGAGTCCTTGCCCCGGCCGAGCCAGGAGCCGGAGGACATCAGGGTCCAGAAGCCGGTGGAGTTGTCGCCGCCGGCGGTGTCGTACTCGTCCGGCAGGCCGAGGTCGTGGCCGTACTCGTGGGCGAAGACGCCGAGGCCGCCGTTCTCCGGCTGGATGGTGTAGTCGCCGACCCAGATGCCGGTGTCGCCGACCTGGGTGCCGCCGAGCTTGTTGTTCTGCGGGCCGGTGGCGCCGGCGTCGGTGCCGAAGGCGTACCAGCGGTGGGCCCAGATCGCGTCCGTGCCCTGGGCGCCGCCGCCCGCGGACTCGTCCTCACCGGCGTGCACGATCTGGAAGTGGTCGACGTAGCCGTCCGGCTCGTTGAAGTCGCCGTCGCCGTCGTAGTCGTACCGGTCCCACTGGTCGTACTGGGCGAGGTCCTTCTTGATGTCGGCGTCGGTGCGGCCGGCCGCCTTCTGCTGGGCGACCCAGGCGTTCAGGCCGTCGCTGACGACGTTCCACACGCTCGGGCAGTTCTTCGAGCCACAGGCGTTGTTGCCGTAACGGGCCTCGTTGTAGGGGACCTTGACCCAGTCGGTGACCTCGCCGGAGACCGAGTAGCGGCCCGAGGACTGCTTCTCGTAGTACTTCTTCAGCGACTCGGTCTTCTTGCCGGTGCCGAAGTAGAGGTCCTGGTAGTGCTTCTGGTCGTAGTCCTTCTGCCAGGCCGTGGAGTTGTCCTTGGTGCGGTCCGGCGCGGCGATCCGGTTGTGCAGCGGGCCCGCGGTGCCGCCGTACTTGGGGTCCGTCTTGTCCCCGAACTCCACCAGGATGGTGAAGATCTTGTCGGTCTTCTCGCGGCTCAGCTCGACGTACTTGCTCTTGCCCTTGCGGCTCTTGAGCTTGACGACCTTCGAGCCGTTGCGCTCCTGCGCGGTGGCCTTGCCGGATATGAGCTGGTTCAGGGCCTCTTCGCGCTGGGCGTCCTGGGTCTTGCTCAGCGGGCCGTCCAGGTCGTGCTTCTGCTGCTTCACCGGCGCCGGGTCGTGCCGGTTCGCGGCGGCGGGCCGGGGCTGGGTGCCCGCCTCGGCGACGGCGAACGTCGCGAACGTGGCGGACGCCGCGGCCAGGGTCACGCCGATGGCGGCCGCTCTGAACGTCCAGGATCTGCTGGTCACTTGATTTCCTCCCCCGCGTTCGCGCACACGGACAGGGGGTTCCGGGCATGGAGGAATCCGTGCGCGCAAGATCAACGCGTGTAGTCAAGTGACGACATTTGACTAGAGGTTTGACAGAAAAGACAGACCTTGACTTGAGCAGGACAAGTGCACTATGCGGAGGTGGAGTTCGTTTTACGGACAGGTGGCGAGGGGCCGACAGCCTCGCGGAACCATCCGTTCGACGGGCCGGTGACTCCGTGCGCCCCCCGTGCACCGGCGCCGTGGGTCAGGTCGCGCTTGCCGGGTGTTCCCCGGGCGGGGACGCCGGGAGAATCGAACGGCAGGTCTCCCGCCCCGAAGATGCCGAGGACACGATCGCCATGCCTCGTCCGACCTCCGCACAATACGCCTACGGCTCGTGCACCGTGATCTTCTCGGCGCTCGCCATGCTGCTGTTGTCCCAGACGACTTCGGGCCACTGGATCGCCGTCATCGCCCTCGCGGCCCTCGCGCTCGGCCTGCTGGTCGCCTGGACGGTCCCCACGCCCGGGACGCGGACGCCCGCCGAGCCGGCCGCGGACGAGGGGCGCGTACCCACGGCCCTGTGACCCGCCCCCGCGGTACGCCGCTCAGCGGGTGCTGACCACCACCGTCTTGGCCGCCTTGTCGTGCAAGCCCTGTTTGTACGGCTTGTCGAAGAAGCTCCAGCCGCCCGCGACGGCCGTCCAGACACAGGCGCAGCAGAAGGCGAACGGCACCCACAGCACCAGGGCACGGGTCAGCGAGGTCGACACGGACGGGGTGGCGCCGTTCTCCAGATTGGCCACCCGCAGGCCGAGCCACTTCTTGCCGAGGGTCTGCCCCGACCGGCTGATCATGAAGGTGTCGTAGGCGATGTAGAGCACGGCCGCGATGAAGGACTGGGCCACGGACCGGCCGACCTCGATCCGGTCGCCGTCGACGGTGTACTCGCGCACGCCGAACGCCCAGGTCAGCAGCCAGACGACGATGCCGACCAGGATCATGTCGACGATCCGCGCGAGCGTCCGCTTGCCGCTGTCGGCGAGCGGGGGCATGCCGGCCAGCGGATCGGCGGGATAGCCGCCGGCCCCGGACCCGTAGGGGCCGCCGCCGTACGGCCCTCCGCCGTACGGCCCTCCGCCGTACGGCCCTCCGCCGTGGGGGCCCGCTCCGTAAGGGCCGCCGTCGTGAGGTCCGCCGCCGTAGGATGTTCCCCGGGCGGGCCGTCCTGACCGTGGGACACGGCGTGCA
>NZ_JACBWZ010001090.1 GCF_013870595.1 Streptomyces sp. WELS2
CGCAGCCTCAGCCGCAGGCCCAGCCGTACCCGGGCCAGGGGCAGCAGCCGCCGCAGGCCCCGCCCCGGCAGTAGCGGGCAAGGGCAGATGAGAGGGCGGCCGGTGCGATGCGCACCGGCCGCCCTCTCGCGCCGTGGAACCGTCGTGGGATCCGGCTACCGCTCCGCCGCCACGATCTCCCGGCAGCGCTGCACGTCCACGGCCATCTGCTCGAGCAGGGCCTCCAGGGACTCGAACTTCGCCTGGCCGCGCACGTAGGCGAGGAAGTCGACGGCGACGTGCAGCCCGTACAGATCGAGGCCGACGCGGTCGATGGCGTACGCCTCCACCGTGCGCTCGGTGCCGTCGAACTGCGGGTTGGTGCCCACGGAGATGGCGGCCGGCATGGCCTCGCCCTGGGCGTGCAGGAAGCCCGCGTACACGCCGTCGGCGGGGATGGCGGTGTGCGGGAGCGTCTCGACGTTGGCCGTCGGGAAGCCCAGTTCCCGGCCGCGCTGGGCGCCGCGGACGACGACACCCTCCACGCGGTGCGGCCGGCCCAGGATCTCGCGTGCGCCCTCGACATCGCCCTGGGCGACCAGGCGGCGGGTCAGCGTGGAGGAGAACGGCTCGCCGCCGCCCGCCTCGCCGGTGACGTAGAGGTCGACGACCTCCACCTCGAAGTCGTACGTCTTGCCCTGCTCGGTGAGGAACTCGACGTTGCCGGCGGCCTTGTGGCCGAAGCGGAAGTTGGGGCCCTCGACGACCGCCTTGGCGTGCAGCTTGTCCACCAGCACCTTCACGACGAAGTCGGCGGGCGACAGCTTGGAGAACTCGGTGGTGAACGGCAGGACGAGAACCGCGTCGACGCCCAGCTCGGCCATCAGCTCGGCGCGGCGGTGGTGCGGGGCGAGCAGCGGGGGGTGGCTGCCGGGGCGGACCACCTCGCTGGGGTGCGGGTCGAAGGTGACGACGACGGCCGGGACGCCCAGTTCGCGGGCGCGGTCGACGGCGTGCTTGATGATCAGCTGGTGGCCGCGGTGGACGCCGTCGTAGGAACCGATGGTGACGACGCTGCGCCCCCAGTCCTGGGGGATGTCCTCCAAGCCACGCCAGCGCTGCACTGTGACCGCTCCTCGAACCCTTGTCCGTGTCTGTCTTGACCTCGTTGTGCAGGTCTAAGGGTGCCATGCCGGGTGCTCCGCGCCAGCATCGGCATGGGGGCTGTGACGGGGCGCACGTCCGCGGCGGCGCCCGGGCGGTGCGCGTATGCCCCGTATCCGCCCAGGCCGGTCCGCGCACGGGCCGCGTACCCGCGCAAGCGCCCCGCGTACGCCCGGTCGCCGGTCAGGCCGGTACCCGTACGCCCGCCAGGTTCTCGATCATGCGACGGGTGCCGGGGCCGGTCATCCGGGCCCAGTCGTCCGGGGCGTCGGTCAGCCAGCGGGCCAGGCGGGCGGCGAAGCCCGGCACGTGCCGGACCAGGTCGGCCAGGCCCCGGTCGCAGCGGGCGGCGCCCTCGGGCGTGCGGACGAGGAGCAGGCCGGTGCGGTGGACCAGGTCCCGGGTCTCCTCCTCCCCCGGCCCCGTCCCGGCGTCGTCCCGGGCCACCGCGGCGCGCAGAACGGCGTCCAGGACGGCCGGGTCCCGCTCCCGGTCGAGCAGGAACTCCAGCAGCTCGCGGCGGAGCGGACGGGAGGCGGGCGTGCCGGCGTCGGCCAGGACGGTGGCGAGGGAGGCCCGCAGGGGTTCCGGGCCCCCGTCGAGCAGGGCGGTGACCAGGGGCAGCAGGACGGGGCGCGCGGCGGCGCCGAGGCG
>NZ_JACBWZ010001091.1 GCF_013870595.1 Streptomyces sp. WELS2
CCGGGCGAGCGGCCGCATCCCGGCGCCGGTGCCGCAGCACAGGTCGAGTCCGTCCGTGAACGGTCCGAGCGGCGCGAGCGCCTCGGCCACGGCGTCCAGCACCTGGTCGGGGGTCCGGAAGGGGGTGTGGTCGAACTTCGGGGCGAGCAGGTCGTATCCGCGTTCGACGGACGACAGGGCCTGTACGGCGAGTTCGCGGAGCGTGGGGCCTTCGGGACCGAACATGCCGGCAGCCTACGGCGCCGCGGCGACGGTCCGCCGCGGGCCCTGCCGTTCGCCGACGCCTTCGATCTCGTGGTCTCCTTCGGGGCGTTCGGCCACTTCCTCCCCGGGGAACTGCCCCGCCTGTTCGCCGGGGTCCGCGCGGCGCTGCGGCCCGGCGGCCGGTTCGCCTTCCCGGTGTTCGCCCCGCCCCGGCCCACACGGCCCGGTTTCTGGCTGCTGTACGGGTTCGACACGGTGATGCGGGTGCGCAACGCGCTGTGGCGGCCGCCGTTCGTCATGTACTACCGGGCGCTCCGACTCGGCCCGCTCCTCGGCGAGTTGGAGCGGGCGGGGTTCACGGTCGAGCTGCGTGTGCTGCCCGGGTTCGGCCGGCGAGCCGACGGAAGCCCGCGCGGCCGGCTGGTGGTGGCCCGGAGGGACGGCGCGCCGGACCCGGCGGTTCACACCGCGGCGGGCAGGGTGAACTCGTAGACCAGGGCGTCCTGTTCGGCGTGCACCACCAGATCCGTGATCTCCAGCGGGCGCGCGTACTGGTCGTGCACGCGCCGGGTCACCCGGACCGAGGCGGCCTGTGAGACCTGGCTGATGGAATCCCGGTGGTGCAGGCACAGCCCGGCCTTGCGCATCCAGTCGTAGGCCCGTCGCAACTGCGCGGGCGTGGCGCCGTCGGCCCGGTCCCGGTAGCGCGCCAGCTCCGCCACCTCGGCCAGGGCCACCGCCGAGAACGACGTCACCGCCGTACGCAGCGACCGGCCGTCCGGTGTGACCGACCGGTAGTGGTGCACCAGTGTCGGCCGGTGCGGGGCCAGGCCCAGTTCCCGGGCGTGCTCCGGCGGCGGCACCTCCCAGGTCACCGTGGCCTGGTCCACCGCACACGGGTCGGCCTGCCGGGCGCCCACCGGGAAGGCGAGCGAGTCGGGCGACTCCACCGGCCGGCCGGGCAGCACGGCATGGCTGCCCCGCCGGTCGGTGGCGACCGCACCAGTGCGCCGCAGCACCTCCAGTGCCTGGCGCACGGTCTCCCGGCTGACCCCGAAGTGTGCCGCCAAGTGCCGTTCGCCCGGCAGCCGTTCACCCGGCGGGATCGTGCCGTCGCGCAGCTCGCCGAGCAACAGCGCCGCTATGCGCCCGTACAGGGGCCGGGCGTCGTCGGGCGGGGGATCGTTCGGGGTGGTGCGGGCCATGCCGCGCCCTCCTGTCGGTGACAAGACGTAGTCGTGCGGGTTCGTTGCGCGACCACAATTAGCATTGGTCTAAACCACGAGGGAAGGGCGGACGGTGGTTTCGACCGAAATCCACCCGCCCGCGACGACGGTCACCGGATGCCGCGACGCGCGCTCACAGGGCGCGGTAGAGGGCGTCGACCAGCGCGGTCTTCCGTGGATCATCGGCGATGCGGTGCCCCATGCGGTTCATGACGTAGCCCAGCGACACTCCGGCCTCCGGGTCGGCGAGCCCGCAGGAGCCGCCGAAGCCGTCATGGCCGAAAGCCCGCGGGTTCGGGCCGTACAGCCCCCGCGGGCCGCTCAGCCACAGGCCGAGCCCGATCTCGGTCTCCCCCTCGACGGCCG
>NZ_JACBWZ010001092.1 GCF_013870595.1 Streptomyces sp. WELS2
GACGCCGAGCCGCACAGGGCCCACGCGCGCCACCCGCCCGGGCCGTCCGCGTCTGTCGTGCGAAGCCCGTCGACCTCCCGCATATTGGGGAAGTGACTCTCTCAGGGACGAGGCGGCGCCTCGGAGCCGTACGGGCCACGGGAGCCGCACGAGCCCGGAAGGCCCGGCCGGCCGCAGTCCGGTCGGCGGCGCTCTCCCGGCACGGCCGGCGAGGTCGCGGACAAGGTCCGGGACAACGTTGTCCCATGGTGCCCGGCCCGGACGGCACCGGCGCCCTCACCAGCGGACGCGCCCGGCCGGGGGCGAGGAACGCGCCCGGCCGGACACCCACGAGCGCGCCCGGCGGCGCACAAAGGAGGCTGTGATGTCGTTCCAGGAGCCGACAGTGCTCGAATGCCCCTTCGACTTCGCTGAGGCGCTGGAGTTCGACCCGGAGCTGGACGCGCTGGCGCGGCGCGGCCCGGTCAGCCGGATCCGGCTGCCCTACGGCGAGGCCGAGGCGTGGCTCGTGACCAGCTTCGCCGGCGTGCGTCAGGTGACGTGCGACCCCCGGTTCAGCCGGGCGGCGATCGTCGGGCGCGACTACCCGAGGATGACACCCGAGCCCATCGTGTCACCGGAGTCCATCAACGTGACGGACCCGCCGCACGCCACCCGGCTGCGGCACGTGGCGGCCCAGGCGTTCACCCGCGACCGGGTGGCGGCCATGCGCCCCGCGGTGGACCGGGTGGTGGCCGGCCTGCTCACGGCGATGGCCGAGACGGGGCCGCCCGCCGACCTGGTGACCCATCTGTCGGTGCCGCTGCCCCATCTGACGATCTGCGAGCTGCTCGCCGTACCCGAGGCCGACCGTGACGAGCTGCGGGACCGCACCATGCGGCTGCTGGCCACCTCCGCCGACGCCCGGCAGACCGCGGCCGAGGCCAAGGCGTCCCTGCGGGAGTACTTCGCGGGGCTGGTCCCGCAGCGGCGGCGGGCGCCGGGCGAGGACCTGCTCAGCACGCTGGCCACGGCCCCGGTGCCGGAGGGCGAGGAGCCGCTGAGCGACGACGAGCTGGCGGTGCTGGCCGTGACGCTCATCCTCAGCGGCAACGACACCGCGACCTGCCAGATCAGCGACATCGCCTACGTGCTGCTGACCCATCCCGAGCAGCGTGCCGCGCTCGCCCGTGACCCCGGGCGGTTCCCCGGCGCGCTGGAGGAGCTGCTGCGGTTCATCCCGTTCCGCAAGGGCGTGGGCATCCCCCGGATCGCCCTGGAGGACGCGGAGGTCGAGGGCACCCTGATCAGCGCCGGCGACTACGTCCACGTGTCGTACCTGGCGGCCAACCGGGACCCGGCCGTCTTCCCCGACCCGCACCGGCTGGACCTCGAGCGGCCGGTGCGCCCGCACATGACGTTCGGCTGGGGCGGGCACCACTGCCTGGCGGCACCGCTCGCCCGGGCGGAGCTGGACAGCGCGGTCTCCGGCCTGCTGACCCGCTTCCCCACGCTGCGTCTGGCCGTGGACCCCGACGACATCGAGTGGGACACCGGCACGATCCGCCGCTTCCCGCTGCGGCTGCCGGTCACCTGGTGAGGTCGCCCTCCTCCGGGTGAGCCGCTCCCCTGCGAGGCCGCGCCCCGCAACGTCCGCGGCCGAAGGCCGCCCCCTCCACTACCGGAGGGGGCGGCCGGGGTCAGCGCCCGGTCCTCGGCCGGAAGCGCCGGTACAGCACGGTTCCGCCCGCCAGCGACGCCAGGCCGGCGACTGCGGCCGTCCAGGTGCCGTCCGCTCCGGTGCGGG
>NZ_JACBWZ010001093.1 GCF_013870595.1 Streptomyces sp. WELS2
CGCCCGGCGCCCGCACCCGGCCGGCGCCACCGGGCGCGGCGCGCGCTCCGGCGTCCGGGCCCGCCCGCGAAGGCCGTGATCCCCCTCCTGCTGCTGGCCCTCGCCTGCTACGCGGTGGGCTTCTGGGCTCTGACCCGGCTCTGACCCGGCGCTGACCCGGCTTGGTCCCGCCGTCACCGGGCCCGCGCGTGCGCCCGCCGGGCCGCCACCGTCCAGCCGCCGAGCACCAGCAGCACCGCGGTCCCCGAGCCGATCCCCCCGACGGCGACCAGCCGCATCACCCCGTCACCGGACCTCTCCCCGCCGGCGGCCCCGGCGACCGGGTTCCCGAGGCCCCCGGTCAGCGCGGCCGCGCGGTCCGCGTCGCTGATCGTGAAGACGTCCTCGGGCACGGGCCCGCCGTCGTACGCGGGGCCCGCGTGCGCCCGTCCGTCCACCCGCACCCGCAGGGTCACCTCGAACGGCCCCCGCCCGAACGGCTCGGCCACCCGGGTGCTGAGGTGCACGACGAGGTAGTAGTCACCGGCGAACCGTACGGAGGTCACCCCGGCCGGTACGGCGTACCGGTTGGCGTACTCCACCGGCGGCAGCGGGGCGAGCGCGGTGGGCTTGGCGGTGCCGGTGTAGCCGGCGGAGGTGTCGTCGACGGCGCCGCGGACGGGGTTGTAGAGGGAGAGGGTCAGGGCACCGCCGACGTAGCCGTGGCCCTGGGCGCCGCCCAGTTCGGCCGAGGCGTGCAGCCGCCGGCCCCAGTCCACCGGGACCTTGTAGAACCGGGTCTGGCCGGGTGCGAGCTCCGTCCGCCAGACGCCCTGGCCCACGGTTCGCGCGGTCGCGAACCCGGTGCCGCCGGAACGTTCGAGGGGACGGCCGGAAGGCGGATGATGTCCTGCCAGTACGGGAGCGGCTCCTGCGCGTGGGCGGCTTCGAGGGCGGCCCAGTCCACCGGTTCGCCCGGCGGGAGCGACTCGATGAGGTCCCGCGCGTGCGGGGCGTGCCGGGCGCGCCGCAGCTTCCGGACGAGTTTCTCCGGCGCCAGTTCGCGGTCGAGCCGGGCCCGGAGGACGGCGGCGGGGTCGGCGGACGCCAGGGCCTTCGCGCATACGGTGGTGGCGGAGCGCCCCAGCACGTCCCGCCCCGCGAGCCGCGCCAGCCGGTCGGCACCGCCGTGCCGCAACAGCCTCAGGCAGCCCAGCAGTTGATGTCCGAGGCCGAGCCGCGCGCCCTCTGTTTCGAGCAGCGCCTCCACGAGGTCCGGCTCGGCCGAGCACAGCCACATCAGACCGCCGGCCGGCCACGCGGAGTTTCCGGCCCGCCAGTCGGCGAGCACCCGGGCGCCCAGGGACGGCCGCCCGGCACCGGGCCGTGACCGGGTCACGATCCGGTGGACGAGGGGCCGGGGGTTCCAGTGCCGCAACAGGACGAAGTCGACCTCGGGGTCGTCGAGGTCGACGAGGCGCTCCACCGCGCCGTTGCGCTCCATCCAGCGGGACTGGGCGGCCAGGACGCGCAGCGCGTCGGGGTCGCGGTCCGCGAGCAGCCGGTCGAGGACGGTGCGCGGTGTGCGCTCGTGGCGCAGCAGGTACGCGGCGAGCAGCCAGGGGCCGTCCGGTCCGAGCCGGGGCAGGACGGCGTCGACCACCTCGGCGTCGGCGAGGCACAGCAGGGTGCCCTCCGGCCAGGCCCACAGGTGGTCGCCCCGCTCCAGCAGCTTGATCGCCTCGTCGGGGGTGGCCGGTGCGGCCCTGCCGATGGTCGTACCCGGGCTCGCCGCCGGAGC
>NZ_JACBWZ010001094.1 GCF_013870595.1 Streptomyces sp. WELS2
AAGCGCCGGGTCAGGTCGGCGACCGCCGTCTTGCCCGCACCGCTGCGCAGGGTGAACTGGGAGTCGGCGCTGAAGACGCGGCCGATACGGACGCCGAAGGTGCCGCCGACCAGCTCGTCACCCTCCCACACCTCGACGCTGTGGGCGTGGCCGAGTTCGTGCAGCACGCACAGGCCCCGCAGCAGGTCGTCGCTGAGCCACTGCTCGGTGCGTCCGGCACGGCACCGGCGGACCACCCGCTCGAAGCACACGTCCGCCGTCGTGGTCCAGTCCGGAGCGTTGCGCAGCTGCCGGCGCAGGCTGCGCTGGAGGCGGGCCTGGTCGACGTGGATGACGGGCCGCGGGTCGGGGGAGCACCAGGCGATGGCGAAAGGATCGTCGCCGCCGGGCAGCACCTTCACCACACCGGCCTCGACATCGGCCTCGTACAGCAGCTCGTTGACGATCCGCTGCTCGGCCGTCGCCGCCGGGAACGGGTACAGACCGCGCCGGTAGGCGGCGAGCAGGGACTGGGGGCCGAGGTCGCCCCCGAAGGCCACGGGCCCGTCCGCCGGGCCGCCGAGGACGTCCAGCGACTCCCATGAGCCACCGATACGCGCCAGCGTACGGATGTACACGTCCGCCTCACAGGAAGTCGATGGAGGTCAGGTACCGGATGTAGCGGTCGAGCAGTTCCGCGTCCACGGGCGGGATCCCGATACCGCTGCCGCGCAGCGCGTTGTCGACGTTGTCCCGGGTGAACACGGGGAACGTCGTCTCCAGGTACATCTCGGCCACGCTCATCTCGCCGGTGGAGCATCGGTCGATGAACAGCGGGGCGAACGGGGTCATGGGATGGCCGGGCCGCTCGACGGCCATCCGGACGATCCCGTCGACCCACTCCGCCCAGGGGATCTCGCGGATGGTGTGCCCGTGCGCCCGCAGTCGGTCGGCCAGCACGGACACGTTCACCTTCCCCGGATTGGTCAGGTGGTAGATCTCGCCCGCGGGCAGCCTGCTCGACGCGATGTGCAGCAGCGCGGCGGAGTAGCAGTCCACCGGGGTGTAGTCCAGGGGGAGTTCGGCGATGGGCGAGGTCCCGGTGTCCACGATGAACTTCTTCATCGCGCACATCTCGGTGGCCGTGTTCCAGGCGCCGGTCACGCGGTCGCCGGAGATGTCGGCGGCCCGGTACACGGCGACCGGCAGACCCTCCTTGGCCGCGTTCAGCAGCAGCCCCTCGGCGACCCACTTGCTCTCGACATACCCCACCGACAGCCGGTCCGGGTGGTCGAGCGGTGTCTCCTCGGTGACGTGCCGGACACCGGCGGTGCCGAAACCGGAGACCACGGCCATGGTGGAGACGTAGTGCACGGGGATGTTCCGGTACCGTGCGGCCATCCGGATGATCTCCCGGGTCCCCTCGACGTTGGTCGGGCGCATGTGGGAGTACGGATAGATGAAGTTGACCAGTCCGCCCGGGTGGTGGATGACGTCGACCGTCCTGGCGAAGTGGTCGAACTCCTCCTCCGTCAGCCCGAGGAGCGGCTGGTCGAGGTCGCCCGGCACGACCGAGATCCGCCCGGACGCCACGTACTCGGTCAGGTCCTCGGCGAGATAGCGCCGCGCGGTGCCCTGGAGGCGCTCGACGGCGTGCCGGGCGTCGCGGGCCCGCACCAGGCAGTGCACGGTGGCGGCGGTGTTCCGGAGCAGGTCGCGCAGCAGGTAGACGCCCAGGAAGCCGGTCGCGCCGGTGAGGAGGACATGGGCCGGGTACGCCCACGCGGCCTCGGTGGGCCG
>NZ_JACBWZ010001095.1 GCF_013870595.1 Streptomyces sp. WELS2
ACGTGACCATCGTCCGCGACAAGAAGACCGGCGTGCCGCACATCACGCACCCGGCGTGCACCTCCTCGAACCCCTCGGTTACGTCGAGTTCATGAGCCTGGTGCGCGGCGCCGCCGCCGTGATCACCGACTCCGGCGGGGTGCAGGAGGAGACCACCGTGCTCGGCGTGCCCTGCCTGACGCTGCGCACCACCACCGAACGCCCCGTCACCGTCACCCACGGCACCAACCGCCTGGTCGGCCCCGGCGAGCTGGTCCCCGCCCTGTGCAAGGCGCTCGACGGCGCCCCGGCCGCGCCCGCGGAGGGCCCGCCGCTGTGGGACGGCAAGGCCGGTCCCCGGATAGCCCGCCTGATCACCCGGTGGCTGGAGCACCATGACTGACGCCGCCCCGGACCACGACACCCCCCTCGGCCACCGGGACGCCCGCCACCGCGAGCAGGACGAGCTGATCACCGGCGGCCACCCGGAACTCGACCGGGCCGGCAACGAACTGTTCTACGCCCTCCGGCTCGGCATCCTGCTCACCCTCATCGGCGACCTGCACTCCCCGGCCGCCCCGCTGTTCGTGCTCGACGCGGGCTGCGGCACCGGGTACTTCGCGCGCGCCCTGGACCGCTGCGGCCACCGCGTGGACGCCATCGACACCGACCAGGAGGCGATCGACCGGGCCCGCGCCGCCGGCGACGGCCCCCGCTACACCCGGGCCCGGCTCGACGAGTGGCGCAGCCCCTGGCCGTACGACATCGTGCTCTGCGTCGACGTGCTCTTCCACCTGCCGGGCGACACCGAGTGGGCGGCGGCCCTGCGCAACCTGGCCTCCCTGGTGCGCCTCACCGGCCGGCTGATCGTCACCGACGCGGACACGCCCGTACCCCGCACCCGCGACGGGCGGATCCGGTACCGGCCCGCGGACGGCTACCGCGCCGCCCTCGAACCCCTCGGCCTGCGGCACACCGAGTTCCGGCCGTACGGCTTCCGCGAGGCCGTGACCGGCTTCCACGTCTTCACGAGGATCCGCTGATGCGCCTGACCGATCTGCTCCACCCGCACCTCGACGGCGTCACCACGGTCGTCGACGCCACCGGCCCCGGCCTGCGCCTCGCCCCCTACCTCCACCTTCCCGACGGCGTCACCCCGCGCCGTGACGACGGACGACGCACCCTTCGCGAGGGCGACCTGGTGCTCCTGTCGTACGGGCCCGACCCGGCCGTGCACGGCACCGAGGACGCCCTGCTCGCCGTACTGCGCCGCCTGCGGCCCGGCGCCCGCGGCCTGCTGCTGTTCGGCCACCCCGGGCCCGAACCCCCTTACCACCGGCTGCTGGACGACCTGGTGACCCAGCGCTGCCAGGTGCTGCGCGCCGCCCCGCTCGACTACGCCCACCTGCACGCGGGCGCGGTGCTCACCCGCCTGGCCGGCGACGAACTCCTGCCCCCGCACGACTGGTTCGGCCGCCCGGTGCCCACCGACGGCTTCGCCACCATCCTGCGCACCGCCGACGAGTACGTCCTCGCCGACCTCGCCGCCCGCACCCTGCGCGCCCGCCACCAGGACCTGGAACGCCGCGCCGAGGAGGCCGAACGCGCCCGGGACGCCGCCCGCGAGGACGGACTCGCCGACCGGCTCGCCGTCACCGTACGGGAGAAGGAGCAGCTGGCCTCCGCCCTGCGCCAGGCCCGCGACCGGGTCGAGGTGCTCCAGGCCCGGGTGCACATGCTGGAGGGCTCCACCTCCCTGAAGGTGGGCCGGGCCCTGGTGTCGGCGGCCCGC
>NZ_JACBWZ010001096.1 GCF_013870595.1 Streptomyces sp. WELS2
CTCGCGCGGTCATCCGGCCGGCCCCGTCAGGGGGCGGTGGCCGTGTCCCCGGTCGTCAGGCCGTCGCGGCCGTACCTGGACCCCGCCCCCCGCTCACGCGCGCCCGCGGCCTTGCCGATACTCGTTTGCCCCCGCGCCCGCGCGCCGCGCAGAATGCCTGCCCATGGGACATCTGGAAGCCGCGCACCTGGAGTACTACCTCCCCGACGGGAGGGCGCTGCTGGGCGATGTCTCCTTCCGGGTGGGAGAGGGCGCCGTCGTCGCCCTGGTCGGGCCGAACGGCGCGGGCAAGACCACGCTGCTGCGGCTGATCTCCGGCGAGCTGAAACCGCACGGCGGCACCGTCACCGTGGCCGGCGGCCTCGGGGTGATGCGCCAGTTCGTCGGCTCCGTACGCGACGAGACAACCGTACGTGACCTGCTGGTCTCCGTCGCCCCGCCCCGGATCCGGCAGGCCGCGAAGGCCGTCGACGCCGCCGAGCACGCCCTGATGACCGTCGACGACGAGGCCGCCCAGCTCGGCTACGCCCAGGCCCTCGCCGACTGGGCCGAGGCCCGCGGCTACGAGGCCGAGACCTTGTGGGACATGTGCACCACCGCGGCCCTCGGCGTCCCCTACGAGCGCGCCCAGTGGCGCGAGGTGCGCACCCTCTCCGGCGGCGAGCAGAAGCGGCTGGTGCTGGAGGCGCTGCTGCGCGGCACCGACGAGGTACTGCTGCTGGACGAGCCGGACAACTACCTCGACGTGCCCGGCAAGCGCTGGCTGGAGCAGCAGCTGAAGGAGACCCGCAAGACCGTCCTGTTCGTCTCCCACGACCGCGAACTCCTCGCCCGCGCCGCCGAGAAGATCGTCTCCCTGGAGCCGGGCCCGGCCGGCGCCGACGCCTGGGTGCACGGCGGCGGCTTCGCCACCTACCACCAGGCCCGCCGCGAACGCTTCGCCCGCTTCGAGGAGTTGCGCCGCCGCTGGGACGAGAAGCACGCCCAGCTGAAGAAGCTGGTGCTGAGCCTGCGTCAGGCCGCCGCCGTCAGCCACGAGATGGCCTCCCGGTACGCCGCCGCCCAGACCCGGCTGCGCAAGTTCGAGGAGGCCGGCCCGCCGCCGGAGCCGCCCCGCGAGCAGGAGATCACCATGCGCCTGAAGGGCGGCCGCACCGGCGTACGGGCCGTCACCTGCGCGGGACTGGAACTGACCGGCCTGATGCGGCCGTTCGACCTGGAGGTCTTCTACGGCGAACGGGTCGCCGTCCTCGGCTCCAACGGCTCCGGCAAGTCCCACTTCCTGCGGCTGCTGGCCGGCGAGGACGTCGCGCACACGGGCGACTGGAAGCTGGGCGCCCGGGTCGTCCCCGGCCACTTCGCGCAGACCCACGCGCAGCCCGGACTCCAGGGCCGCACCCTGCTGGACATCCTCTGGAAGGAACACGCCCAGGACCGGGGCGCGGCCATGTCCCGGCTGCGCCGCTACGAACTCACCCGGCAGGCCGAGCAGACCTTCGACCGGCTCTCCGGCGGACAGCAGGCCCGCTTCCAGATCCTGCTGCTCGAACTGGCCGGTGCCACCGCCCTGTTGCTGGACGAGCCCACCGACAACCTCGACCTGGAGTCCGCCGAGGCCCTCCAGGAGGGGCTGGAGGCGTTCGAGGGCACGGTCCTCGCGGTCACCCACGACCGCTGGTTCGCCCGCTCCTTCGACCGCTTCCTCGTCTTCGGCGCCGACGGCCGGGTCCGCGAGAGCCCGGAACCGGTCTGGGACGAACGCCGCGTCGA
>NZ_JACBWZ010001097.1 GCF_013870595.1 Streptomyces sp. WELS2
AGCAGGCGCAGCAGGACACCGGCCCACACGACGGCCGCCACCGCGAGGACGGTCACGCCGATCAGCTGGAGAGTCGGGGCGTGCTCAGGCATACACCCCAGTACACACCACGGTCCGGGACTTTGGCCCCGGACCGTGATGTATCTCGCAGGTGCCGTGAACAACTCACAGCGGTGCAAAGGGACAAGACGCCGTGACGGGTCCCGGCCGGGACCGCGCGGTCAGGCGGCCACCGGCTGCTCGGTGTCCTTCCGGGTTCCGGCCGGGTTCGCGGCGGGGCCGGTGGTCCCGGACTCGGGGACCTGCCCGCGCATTCCCTTGAGCAGGACCACCAGGGCCGTGGTGACGCACACCCCGGCCGCGATGGCCACCAGGTACAGCAGCGGGCTGCCGATCAGCGGGACCACGAAGACGCCGCCGTGCGGGGCGCGCAGGGTGGCGCCGAAGGCCATCGACAGGGCGCCGGTGAGCGCGCCGCCCGCCATGGCGGACGGGATGACCCGCAGCGGGTCGGCCGCCGCGAACGGGATCGCGCCCTCGGAGATGAAGGACGCGCCCAGCACCCAGGCGGCCTTGCCGTTCTCGCGCTCGGCCGGGGTGAACAGTCGGCCGCGCACGGTGGTGGCCAGGGCCATCGCCAGCGGCGGGACCATGCCGGCCGCCATCACCGCCGCCATGATCCGCATCGCCGAGTCGCTGGGGTCGGCGACGGAGATGCCGGCGGTGGCGAAGGCGTAGGCGACCTTGTTGACCGGGCCGCCGAGGTCGAAGCACATCATCAGGCCGAGCAGGGCGCCGAGCAGGACGGCGTTGGTGCCGGTGAGCCCGCTCAGCCAGTCGGTGAGGCCCTTCTGCGCCGAGGCGATCGGCTTGCCGATCACGACGAGCATCAGGAAACCGGTGACCGCCGAGGAGAGCAGCGGGATCACCACCACCGGCATGATGCCGCGCAGCACGGCCGGGATCCGTACCCGCTGGATCGCCAGCACCACGCCGCCGGCGATCAGACCGGCCGCCAGGCCGCCGAGGAAGCCCGCGCCCTCGTCCAGCGCTATCGCGCCGCCCACGAAGCCGGGGACGAGGCCGGGCCGGTCGGCCATGCCGTAGGCGATGTAGCCGGCCAGGACCGGGACGAGGAACTTGAAGGCGACCCCGCCGATCTGGAACAGCAGCGCGCCCCAGCTGTCGGTCTGCGTCCACACGAAGTGGTCCATGACCGAGGGCGCCTTGTTCACCTGCCAGCCGCCGATCGCGAAGCCGAGGGCGATGAGGAGACCGCCGGCGGCGACGAACGGGACCATGTAGCTGACGCCGGACATCAGCCAGGTGCGGAGCTTGGTGCCGTAGCCCTCGGTGGCGTCTCCCGCGCGTTCGACCGGCGTGCCCGCCGGTGTGTGCGCCGGAGCGCTCACCTCGCCGCGCGCCGCCTTCTCGCGGACCTCCGCGATGAGTTCGGCGGGGCGGTTGATGCCCGCCTTCACACCCACGTCCACGGTCGGCTTGCCCGCGAAACGGTCCTTGTCGCGTACGGGGACGTCGTGCGCGAGGATCACGCCGTCCGCCGCCGCGATCACCGCCGGGTCCAGCCGGGCGAAACCGGCCGACCCCTGGGTCTCGACGGCCAGTTCGACCCCCGCCTCCCGGCCCGCGTTCTCCAGGGACTCGGCCGCCATGTAGGTGTGGGCGATGCCGGTGGGACAGGAGGTGACGGCCACGATCCGGAAGGGCCGGGGCTCCCCCGGGCCGGAGGCGGGGGCGGCGC
>NZ_JACBWZ010001098.1 GCF_013870595.1 Streptomyces sp. WELS2
GCTGGAGGCGGTGGTGCTCGACGGCGAGCAGGAGCTGGCCGACGGGCGTCTGGTGCTGCTGCACGACCCGGCCGGGCACGACGCGTGGCAGGGCACGTTCCGGCTGGTGACGCTGGTGCGGGCGGAGCTGGAGCCGGAGATGGCGGCCGATCCGCTGCTGCCGGAGGTGTGCTGGTCCTGGCTGACCGGGGCGCTCCAGGCCCGCGGACTGGCCTACGGCGAGCCGAGCGGCACGATCACGCGGGCGGGCTCGCACTATTTCGGCGGCCTGGCGGAGCGGCCGGCCGCCTCGCAGATCGAGATCCGCGCCTCCTGGACGCCCCGTGAGGGCCTGGGCGGGGCGCCGGACACCGCCGCGCACCTGATCTCCTGGTGCGATCTGCTGGCGCAGGTCGCGGGCCTGCCGCCGGCCGGTCCCGGGGACGCGTCGGTGGTGACCCTGCCGCAGCGCCGGGGCCCGCAGTCCCGCTGAGCGGGCGCCAGGACAACATCCGTCATCCGCGGTGCCGGCGAGGAGCGCCTCGTCGGCACCGATCCGTGGTCACGCTGTGGAGTCGTCGTGAAACGCCGTATTGACCATCTCTTTGTCGATACGGCCACTTTCCGCACTCGAATCGCACTCGCTCGAACCGACTCGATCTTCGGTTGATCGATCGTGTGTCCGAAGCGCACGGATTGTTACTCACTAGATCGTGATCACTCCCTAAAGGCGGACGAGTTTGCTGCCGAAGACGACTGTGACCTTGAAAGCACGGTTCGTCCCGGCTTCATCCCCACAAGCCGGCCCCGTCCCCCACCCAGGAGGCCTGGTGTCCGTTCTCCTTGAGCAACCCGCAAGCCTGGTCGCCTACCGCCCGAACAAGCCGACCGCCATGGTGGTCGTGGCCGACCCGCGCGTCCGCTCCACCGTCACCCGCCATCTGTGGGCCCTCGGCGTGCGCGATGTCATCGAAGCCTCGTCCATCGCGGAGGCTCGTCCCCGCATCGGCAACCCGCGCGACATCTGCGTCGCCGACGTCCACCTCCCCGACGGCTCCGGCCTCACCCTGCTGTCCGAGACCCGGGCCGCCGGCTGGCCCAACGGACTGGCGCTGTCCGCCGCCGACGACATCGGCGCGGTCCGCAACGCGCTGGCCGGCGGCGTCAAGGGCTATGTCGTCACCGGCACCCGCACCAACATCGGGCTCCCCACCCGTCCCGGCGCCGCTCCCCTCGGCGCCGCCGCCCGTATGCACCGCCGCCCCCCGGGTGCCCCGAGCCACCCGGGCGGCTACCGCGAGCTGTCCGGACGCGAGGTCGAGGTGCTGCGGCTGGTCGCGGAGGGCCAGTCGAACAAGGCGATCGGCGTGTCCATGGGCCTGTCCGCGCTCACCGTCAAGAGCCACCTGGCCCGCATCGCCCGCAAGCTGGGCACCGGCGACCGGGCCGGCATGGTGGCCGTCGCCCTGCGCACCGGGATCATCCACTGAGCCCACCGGATGCCCCCTTCGGCGCAAGCCCCGTTCCCTCCGGCGAACCGGACCCGGCCCGCCCCTGACCGGTTTACGCCCCTGCCGCGTCCGTCGACGGAACGTTCCGTCGACGGACGCCGTGCGCGCACGGATACCCTTGACAGGTGACCGACGCCCAAGACACCGCAGCAGACAGCTCCCTGCGCACCACCGGAGGCACTCCTCCGGACGACGCCGGATCTTCTGTGACGGGGGCGCCGACTCCGTTGCTCGAACCGCGCGAGGGCATTCCGCCCGTGATCGCCGACGCG
>NZ_JACBWZ010001099.1 GCF_013870595.1 Streptomyces sp. WELS2
CCGGACCGGGTGCCGGAGTTCCGGCCGGTGACGGCGTCGCTCACGGTCGTGCCCTTGCCGCCGCTGAAGCTGTTGCCGGAGATCAGTTCGTAGGCCGTGATACCGGCCATCGTGACCCCGAAGACCAGGGCGGCGGCGACCAGCGGGCGGCGCCAGCTCTTCACCCGGGCGCGGTAGACGGTGCCCTCGGTGAACTCCCCCGGGGCCGGCACCGCCCGCTGCCGGGGCCGGGCCGCCACCACCGTCTTCTCCTTCAGCTGCTCCCCGGTCCGCTTGAAGAAGTGCTGGAAGACCGTTCCGCCGCAGGTGGCGAGGACGCTGACCACGCCGGCACCGAGGATCGTGCCGTACACCCCGAAATACGAAGCGAGTTTGGCCGCCACGACCGCCGCCAGGGCACTGCCCGCCACCTGGGGGACGTTCAGATCCATCCGCTTGCGCCCCGTATCGGGTGTCTCACGCATACCCGGAACTTGCCTGCCTTTCCCGTACTTGATCGACATTGATCGACCGATTGCACGAGAAGGGGACGTATGGACGAAACCATTAGTTCCGTTTCTGGCGATTGCGTGAAGTTCACCACGTCATGATCGACAAAACCGGTTGCGAACGGCCAAGTCGCACACCTTGCGAGAAGTTGGCCAGCGTGCCAATCCACGCACGTGGCCCGAATGGAGTACTGTTGCGAGCCCTGGGTCCGGTCTCCCACCAGGAGGTCCGCGGCCCCGCTGGATCACCGGGAGGGGACTAGTTGCACAGGGTGACGGAGTTGGTCACTTAGCGTGGCGAACAGGTAACCGTGCCATAACGGCGGTCCCGGGCCCGCGCCCGACACGCCGGGCAACTCGGCAAGGTTGTGGCAGGCTGCACCCGGGCAGGCCACACTCGACTAGCGGAAGCAGCGACGCACGTGACGTCGGCAGGCACCACCCGGGAGGTCCCCATGCCCGAACTGCGTGTCGTGGCCGTCTCGAATGACGGCACACGGCTGGTGCTGAAGGCTGCCGACTCCACGGAGTACACACTTCCGATCGACGAACGGCTGCGCGCCGCCGTGCGCGGCGACCGGCCGCGTCTCGGCCAGATCGAGATCGAGGTCGAGAGCCATCTGCGCCCGCGGGACATCCAGGCCCGGATACGAGCCGGGGCCACCGCGGAAGAGGTCGCGCAGCTCGCCGGCATCCCCGTCGACCGGGTGCGGCGCTTCGAGGGCCCTGTGCTGGCCGAGCGCGCCTTCATGGCCGAGCGCGCCCGCAAGACCCCGGTCCGCCGCCCCGGCGAGAACTCCGGCCCGCTGCTCGGCGAGGCCGTGCAGGAGCGGCTGCTGCTGCGCGGTGCCGACAAGGACACCGTGCAGTGGGACTCCTGGCGCCGCGACGACGGCACCTGGGAGGTGCTGCTCGTCTACCGGGTCGCGGGCGAACCGCACTCGGCGAGCTGGACGTACGACCCGCCCCGGCGGCTCGTCCAGGCCGTCGACGACGAGGCGCGCTCGCTGATCGGCGAGTCCGACGACCTCGCCGCGCCCGAGCCGAGCTTCCCGTTCGTGCCCCGGATCGCCCGGCTGCCCCGCGAACGCTCGATGGACCGTGCGCTCGAACGGGTGGACCGGGAGCGGCCCGGCCTGTCCGCGCAACCGTCGGAACCCGCCGAGGAGAGCACGGGCGAGCGCGACTCCCTGACCAGCCTGCTGGAGGCCGTGCCGAGCTTCCGGGGCGACCTCGTCGTCCCGGAGCGCCCGTCGGACTCCACCGAGGAT
>NZ_JACBWZ010000011.1 GCF_013870595.1 Streptomyces sp. WELS2
CTCGCTGGTCGTGTCCCGCGCTCCCCGCGCGGGGGACGGCGATGGGACGCGGGACGGCGGCGCGCGGTTCCCGGGTGCGTACGTCCGGGTCAGTCGCCGTAGTCCGACATCGCGTCCAGCAGCCGGGCGGACCGCGCCGGCACGGACACCCCGTGGATACGGGAGGGGGACACCGGACGGGACTCGGCCCGCTGCGGGGCCGCCCAGTGCGGAACCATCCGGGCGCAGTCGCCCCACAGGGAGGCGAGGCCGCCGTCCGGCTCGGCCGGGGCGGGGGAGTGGACCTCGGGGTTCGTCATGAGCGCACCGTACGCACGGCGGTGGCCGCGAAGAAAGATCTACTATCGGGTAGTTTCGTCAGCTTCAGCGCGGGCGGCCGAACCGGTAGCGTGAACTGTCAATCCAGCCTCCCCAGGAGAATCCCCGTCGTGCGCATCGCAGTCACCGGCTCCATCGCCACCGACCACCTCATGACCTTTCCCGGCCGCTTCGCCGACCAGTTCGTCGCGGAGCAGCTGCACACGGTTTCGCTCTCCTTCCTGGTCGACAACCTCGACGTCCGCCGCGGCGGTGTCGCCGCCAACATCGCCTTCGGCATGGGCCAGCTGGGCACCCGCCCGATCCTGGTCGGTGCCGCCGGCTTCGACTTCGACGAGTACCGCGCCTGGCTCGACCGGCACGGCGTGGACACCGACTCGGTCCGCATCTCCGAGACCCTGCACACCGCCCGCTTCGTGTGCACCACCGACGCCGACCACAACCAGATCGGCTCCTTCTACACCGGCGCGATGAGCGAGGCCCGCCTCATCGAGCTCAAGACCGTCGCGGACCGCGTGGGCGGCCTCGACCTGGTCCTCATCGGCGCCGACGACCCCGAGGCGATGCTCCGCCACACCGAGGAGTGCCGCTCCCGGAACATCCCGTTCGCCGCCGACTTCTCCCAGCAGATCGCCCGGATGGAGGGCGATGAGATCCGGGTCCTGATGGAGGGCGCGACCTACCTCTTCTCCAACGAGTACGAGAAGGGGCTCATCGAGTCCAAGACCGGCTGGAGCGAGGCGGAGATCCTGGCCAGGGTCGGCCACCGGGTCACCACGCTCGGCTCCCGGGGCGTGCGCATCGAGCGGGCCGGCGCGGACCCGATCGAGGTCGGCTGCCCGGAGGAGGACCGCAAGGCCGACCCCACCGGTGTCGGCGACGCCTTCCGCGCGGGCTTCCTGTCCGGGCTTGCCTGGGGCGTCCCGCTGGAGCGCGCCGCGCAGATCGGGTGCATGCTCGCCACGCTGGTCATCGAGACCGTGGGGACGCAGGAGTACCAGCTGCGGCGCACGCACTTCATGGAGCGGTTCGTGAAGGCGTACGGCGACGAGGCGGGCGAGGAGGTCCGGGCCCACCTGAGCTGAGGCTCCCCGGGCGTTCAGCTCACCCGGCGGACCAGGTACGCCGTTCCCCGGTCCGCCGGTTCCTCGCCCACGTACTCCTGCCCCCGCATCTGACACCAGGCGGGGATGTCCAGGCGGGCCGCCTCGTCGTCCGAGAGGACCCGTACGAGGCCGCCCACCGGGACCTCGCCGAACACCTTCGCCAGTTCGATGACCGGGATCGGGCAGCGCTTGCCGAGGGAGTCGACGACCAGCTCCTCGGCCCGGACGGCCGTCGCCGGTGCCGGTGCCGGTGCGCCCAGCTTCTCCCGGACGCCCGCCACCGCCCCCGGCAGCACCTCCAGGAACCGCTCCACGTCCTCCTGCGCGGTGCCGGGCGGCAGCGACACCCGGACGTTGCCCTCGCTCAGCACCCCCATCGCCTTCAGCACATGGCTGGGCGTCAGCGTGCCGGAGGTGCAGGAGGAGCCGGAGGAGACCGAGAAGCCGGCCCGGTCCAGCTCGTGCAGCAGGGCCTCGCCGTCGACGTAGAGGCAGGAGAAGGTGACGATCCCGGGCAGCCGGCGCCCGGCGTCGCCGACCACCTCCACGTCCGGCACCAGCTCCGGCACCCGGGCCCGGATGCGCTCCGTCAGCTCCCGCAGCCGTACCGCCTCCCGGGCCGCCTCCGCCCGTACCGCGCGCAGCGAGGCCACGGCCGCCACGATGGCCGGGATGTTCTCGAAACCGGGCGCCCGGCCCGACTCGCGTTCGTCCACCGGCCCTTGGGCGGCGAACCGCACCCCCTTGCGGACGACGAGCAGCCCGACCCCCGACGGCCCGCCCCACTTGTGCGCGCTGGCCGTCAGCAGCGACCAGTCGCCCGCGACCGGCCCCCAGCCCAGCGACTGTGCCGCGTCCACCAGCAGCGGCACCCCGGCGGCCCGGCACGCCTCGGCCACCTCGGCCACCGGCTGCTCGGTACCCACCTCGTGGTTGGCCGACTGGAGGCAGGCCAGCGCGGTGTCGGCCCGGAGCGCCTCCGCGTAACCCGAAGGGACGACCGCTCCGGCCCGGTTGACGGCCACCCGGGTGACGGTCCCGCCGTCCGCCTCCCACGCCTCCGCCGAATGGAGTACGGAGGAATGTTCGACGGCGGACACGATCAGGTGGCGTCCCACCCGCCGCCGCCCGGCCAACGCCCCCGCGATCCCGGTGTGTACGGCCCGCGAACCGGACGGCGTGAACACCACCTCGTCGGCCCGGCAGCCGATGGCCTCCGCGGCCGCCTCCCGCGCCGCGTCCAGCAACATCCGCGCCTTGCGCCCCTCCCGGTACAGCCGCGCGGGATCGGCCCACCCCTCATCCAAAGAGGCCAACAGCGCCTGACGGGCCACGGGATGGAGAGGAGCGGCGGAAGCAGCGTCAAAGTAGGCCATACGGCAACGCTAAACCGCCGGTCAGAGCGGCGCTCCAAAGGGGCGCGGCGAGCTGCGCGACCAGCCACAACGCACCCGCAGCCGCCAATCAAGCGAACCACCCCACCCAGTAGGCACCCCTCCTCGCGAACCCTCGGAGAGGGTGGGCTAGGGTTTGGTCCGCATAAACATCCAAACCCCTGCCCGACGCAGGGCGGCGACCGACCAGCGAGAAGGCCGCAGCCGACCGCGCGGGCGAGACTCTCGGGAAGGCGCTACGTGAGTCCCAACGGCTCCGACCGCTCGCCGCGGCGCCCGATGCGGCGGAAGCTGCTGCAGGCACTGACCGCGGGCCTGGTCCTGGCGACCGCAACCGGTTGCACATACAAGGACTTCCCCCGCCTTGGCATGCCCACCCCGACCACGGAAGAGGCTCCGCGGATCCTCTCCCTGTGGCAGGGCTCCTGGGCTGCCGCGCTCGCCGTCGGCGTGCTGGTGTGGGGCCTGATCCTGTGGAGTGCTTTCTTCCACCGGCGCAGCCGCACCAAGGTCGAGGTTCCTCCGCAGACCCGGTACAACATGCCGATCGAGGCCCTGTACACCGTGGTCCCGATCATCATCATCTCGGTGCTCTTCTACTTCACGGCCCGGGACGAGTCGA
Source organism: Streptomyces sp. WELS2 (assembly GCF_013870595.1). Classification (GTDB taxonomy): domain Bacteria; phylum Actinomycetota; class Actinomycetes; order Streptomycetales; family Streptomycetaceae; genus Streptomyces. Next base: position 3,441 of record NZ_JACBWZ010000011.1, read on the forward strand.
AGCTCCTGGACACCTCCAAGAAGCCCGACGTCACGGTCAACGTGGTCGGCTTCCAGTGGAGCTGGGGCTTCAACTACGTCGAGAACGTCCCCGGTTCCACCGGCGATGCCAAGACCGACAAGAACCTGGACGCCATTCCGGACCGGTTCAAGAAGGACTTCCCGGCGAACGCCGGCGGTGTCTACGACGTCGGTACGCCCGGCACGCGGAACCCGCAGACGAACAACCCCGGTCCGACGCTCTGGCTCCCCAAGGGCAAGACGGTCCGCTTCGTCCTGACCTCGCGTGACGTCATCCACTCCTTCTGGGTGGTGCCGTTCCTCATGAAGCAGGACGTCATTCCGGGCCACACCAACGCCTTCCAGGTGACCCCCAACAAGGAGGGCACCTTCCTCGGCAAGTGCGCCGAGCTCTGCGGCGTCGACCACTCCCGGATGCTGTTCAACGTGAAGGTCGTCTCCCCCGAGCGTTACGAGCAGCACCTCAAGGACCTCGCCAAGAAGGGGCAGACCGGTTACATTCCCGCCGGCATCGCGCAGACGAGCCACGAGAAGAACCGGGAGACGAACAACCTGTGAGCATCCTCAACGAACCCCAGGGTGCCGCGGCAGCTGAAGGCTCGTACGCCGACGAGCTGCCGGTCAGGCGCAAGCAACCCGGCAATGTCGTGGTGAAGTGGCTGACGACCACCGACCACAAGACGATCGGCACGCTGTATCTGGCGACGTCGTTCGCGTTCTTCCTGATCGGTGGCGTGATGGCGCTCATCATGCGCGCCGAGCTGGCCCGTCCGGGCCTGCAGATCATGTCGAACGAGCAGTTCAACCAGGCGTTCACGATGCACGGCACGATCATGCTGCTGATGTTCGCGACGCCGCTGTTCGCCGGTTTCGCGAACTGGATCATGCCGCTGCAGATCGGCGCGCCCGACGTGGCGTTCCCGCGGCTGAACATGTTCGCCTACTGGCTGTACCTGTTCGGCTCGCTCATCGCGGTGGCCGGCTTCCTCACCCCGCAGGGTGCGGCCGACTTCGGCTGGTTCGCCTACTCCCCGCTGTCGGACGCGGTCCGCTCGCCGGGCGTCGGCGCCGACATGTGGATCATGGGTCTGGCCTTCTCCGGCTTCGGCACGATCCTCGGCTCGGTCAACTTCATCACCACGATCATCTGCATGCGTGCCCCGGGCATGACCATGTTCCGCATGCCGATCTTCGTGTGGAACGTGCTGCTGACCGGTGTGCTGGTCCTGCTGGCCTTCCCGGTGCTGGCCGCCGCGCTGTTCGCCCTGGAGGCGGACCGGAAGTTCGGCGCCCATGTCTTCGACGCGGCCAACGGCGGCGCACTGCTGTGGCAACACCTCTTCTGGTTCTTCGGACATCCAGAGGTGTACATCATCGCCTTGCCGTTCTTCGGCATCATCTCCGAAGTCATCCCGGTGTTCTCCCGTAAGCCGATGTTCGGCTACATGGGCCTGATCGCCGCGACGATCGCGATCGCCGGTCTGTCCGTGACCGTGTGGGCCCACCACATGTACGTCACCGGCGGGGTGCTGCTGCCCTTCTTCTCCTTCATGACCTTCCTGATCGCGGTGCCGACCGGTGTGAAGTTCTTCAACTGGATCGGCACGATGTGGAAGGGCTCGCTCTCCTTCGAGACGCCGATGCTCTGGGCCACCGGCTTCCTGATCACCTTCACGTTCGGTGGTCTGACCGGTGTCATCCTGGCCTCGCCGCCGATGGACTTCCACGTCTCCGACTCGTACTTCGTGGTGGCCCACTTCCACTACGTGGTCTTCGGTACGGTCGTCTTCGCGATGTTCTCCGGCTTCCACTTCTGGTGGCCGAAGTGGACCGGCAAGATGCTGGACGAGCGCCTGGGCAAGATCACCTTCTGGACGCTGTTCATCGGCTTCCACGGCACCTTCCTGGTCCAGCACTGGCTGGGCGCCGAGGGCATGCCGCGCCGGTACGCCGACTACCTGAACGCCGACGGCTTCACCGCGCTGAACACGGTGTCGACCATCAGCTCCTTCCTGCTCGGCCTGTCGATCCTGCCGTTCCTCTACAACGTCTGGAAGACGGCCAAGTACGGCAAGCCGGTCGGCGTGGACGACCCGTGGGGCTACGGCCGCTCCCTGGAGTGGGCGACCTCCTGCCCGCCGCCGCGGCACAACTTCGTCACCCTGCCGCGGATCCGCAGCGAATCCCCGGCGTTCGATCTGCACCACCCCGAGATCGCCGCGCTCGAACAGCTTGAGCACGCCGGTCACGGCACCGCCGTCGCGGGCAGCAAGGAGGCCGGCAAGTGAAGATCCAGGGTCGGATGTTCATCTGGCTGAGCGTCTTCATCCTGATCATGGCCATCGTGTATGGCGTGTGGTCGAAGGAGCCGGCCGGTACCACCGCGCTCTTCCTGGCCTTCGGCCTGTCCGTCATGATCGGCTTCTACCTGGGCTTCACCGCCCGGCGGGTCGACGCGGGCGCCCAGGACGACAAGGAGGCCGACGTCGCGGACGACGCGGGCGAGCTGGGCTTCTTCAGCCCGCACAGCTGGCAGCCGCTCATGCTGGGCTTCGGCGGCGCGATCGCCTTCCTCAGCATCGCGGTCGGCTGGTGGCTGATCTACTTCTCCGCCCCGTTCATCCTGATCGGCCTGTTCGGTTGGGTGTTCGAGTACTACCACGGTGAGAACCGGACCCAGTAGGGCGCCGGACGCACCGGGAGCCCGGACCTTCCTCACGGAGGGTCCGGGCTCCACTCGTTTGCCGGAGCATCGTTCGCTCGGATGAGTGACCCGCCGTGCCGGTAATCATTTGATCTCATAGCGTGATCGTATGAACCACACTGTGCGGACCCGTACCGCTGTCGGCTGCACCCTGCTGGTGACCGCCCTCGGTGCGGGCGTCACCGCTTGCGGTTCGGACGGCAACCCCCTGTCGGCCAGGCCGTACGACGCAGCGGACCTGATCTCCTTCAACGGCCCCACCGAAGCGGGCGGGCGAGCCGACCCGGACAAGCCCCTGGAGGTCACCGCCAACAGCGGTGACGGCCGGATCACGGACGTCATCGCCCGGGACTCCACAGGGCGCTATGTGACGGGCGAACTGGCCGCCGACGGCAGCCGCTGGCACAGCACCTCCCCGCTGGCCGCGGGCGCCCACTACACGGTCACGGTGAGCACCGAGGACGAGGACGGCGCACCCGGCCGCAAGACCCTCACGTTCGACACCGGCAAGCCCGCCGGCAAGAAGCGCCTGGGCGTCACCTTCGGGCCGGGCACGGGCACCTACGGCGTCGGACAGCCCATCACGGCCCAACTGGACCAGGGCATCAAGGACAAGGCGCAGCGGGCCGTCGTGGAGCGGGGCCTGCGGGTGGAGTCCGTGCCGGCCGTGCCGGGCTCCTGGTACTGGGTGAACGACAAGGAACTCCACTACCGGCCCAAGGACTACTGGCCGGTCCACGCGACCATCCGGGTGCACAGCAACCTGGACGGCGTCCGCGTGGGCGACCGGCTGTGGGGCGGCGCGTCCAAGCCGCTGAAGATCACCACGGGGGACAAGGTCGAGGTCGTCACGGACGCCGCCGCGCACCAGCTGACGTACTACAAGAACGACCAGCCCGTCGAGCAGATCCCGGTCACCACCGGAAAGCCCGGCTTCGAGACCCGCAACGGCGTCAAGGTCGTACTGGAGAAGCAGTACTTCGTACGGATGCGCGGCACCACCGTCGGCATCGCCGAGGGCACCTCGGACTCCTACGACCTGCCGGTGTACTACGCCACCCGGGTCACCTGGTCCGGCGAGTACGTCCACGCCGCGCCCTGGTCCGTCGGCTCGCAGGGCTACGAGAACGTCAGCCACGGCTGCGTCGGGATGAGCACGTCCAACGCCGAGTGGCTCTACGACAACATCCGCGAGGGCGACATCGTCAAGGTCGTCAACTCCCAGGGCCAGACCATGGAACCCTTCGGCAACGGCTTCGGCGACTGGAACGTCGACTGGAAGAAGTGGCGCACGGGCAGCGCCCTGACGAACACCACCACCCCGGACACCCCGGCGGAGGCGGTACGCCTGCAGCCGAGGGCCGCGTAGGCGCCCCGGAAGGGGCGCGGGGCCGTGCCGATATGCGGCTTCCGCCGCGTGGGCGCGAGAAGACCGTACCGGGCCGCACTCGCGCATGCTCCTCGCGCCCCGGGCTCCTACGCGCCCACGAGCCTCTTGTGACGCAGCAGAGAGGCCAGCGCGGAGGCGAACTCCACCGGGTCCACCGGCAGCGTCACCGCCGCGTCCGCACGGCTCCAGGTGGCCAGCCACGCGTCCTGCGGCCGTCCCATGAGCAGCAGCACCGGCGGGCAGCCGAACACCTCGTCCTTGATCTGCCGGCACACGCCCATGCCGCCCATCGGCACGGCCTCGCCGTCCAGCACGCAGACGTCGATGCCCCCCTTGTCCAGCTCCCGCACCACCGCGCCGGGAGTCGCGCACTCCACGAACTCCACCAGGGGGACGTCGGGGGCGGGCCGGCGCCCGGCGGCCAGCCGTACTTGCTCGCGAGTGTTGGAGTCGTCGCTATAGACCAGCACCGTGGCGGTCGGCTGCATTGTTCCTCCGGGACGTCGGCGTCGTACGGACGGGACGGGCAGGGCCGTCTGGGCGGATGCTACTCCCCCGAACACCACGTCAGCACCGGTTCGGCGGGCGGCAACACTCCGAACGGCACCCCCCGGAGTGAGCGCGAGATAAGCGACCGACATAATGTCGGTCGTGGCGACAGCAACGACAGTAGAAACCGGGCACGCGCACCCGTCGGTCAATCGGCCGAACCTCACCAGCGTCGGAACCATCATCTGGCTGAGTTCCGAGCTGATGTTCTTCGCGGCCCTCTTCGCGATGTACTTCACCCTCCGGTCGGTGACCGGACCGGATCACTGGAAGGAGATGGCGCACGCGCTCAACGTGCCCTTCTCCGCGACGAACACCACGATCCTGGTGCTCTCCTCCCTCACCTGCCAGCTCGGCGTGTTCGCGGCCGAGCGCGGCGATGTGAAGAAGCTCCGTGGCTGGTTCATCCTCACCTTCATCATGGGTGCGATCTTCATCGGCGGTCAGATCTACGAGTACACCGAGCTGGTGAAGAAGGACGGCATCTCGCTGTCCTCGGACCCGTACGGCTCGGTGTTCTACCTGACCACCGGCTTCCACGGCCTGCACGTGACGGGCGGCCTCATCGCCTTCCTGCTGGTCCTCGGCCGTACCTACATGGCCAAGAGGTTCACCCACGAGCAGGCGACCGCCGCCATCGTCGTGTCCTACTACTGGCACTTCGTCGATGTCGTCTGGATCGGCCTCTTCGCCACGATCTACCTGATCAAGTAGCCGGGATCGCTCCCGCACATCCAGAAGCACCGACGCAGAAGATCCTGACACCGGGGTAATCCGTGAAAAAGCTCTCCGCACGACGACGCCATCCGCTGGCGGCGGTCGTCGTCCTACTCCTCGCGCTGGCGGCCACTGGGGGGCTGTACGCCGCGTTCGCGCCCGCGGGCAAGGCGCAGGCCGATGAATCCTCCCAGTCCCTGACCATCAAGGAGGGCAAGAAGCTCTACGAGGTCGGCTGCGCCAGCTGCCACGGCACCGGTGGCCAGGGCTCCTCCGACGGCCCGAGCCTCGTCGGCGTCGGCGCCGCGGCCGTCGACTTCCAGGTCGGCACCGGCCGTATGCCCGCCGCGACCTCGCAGGGCGCCCAGGTCCCGCGCAAGAAGCCCATCTACACGCAGGCCCAGATCGACCAGCTCGCCGCGTACGTCGCGTCGCTGGGCGCCGGCCCGAGTGTGCCCACCAAGCAGCAGTACGGCCCCGACGGCGCGGACATCGCCAAGGGCGGCGAACTGTTCCGCACCAACTGCGCGCAGTGCCACAACTTCACCGGCAAGGGCGGTGCCCTGACCAAGGGCAAGTTCGCCCCGACGCTGGAGGGTGTCGCTCCGAAGCACATCTACGAGGCCATGCAGACCGGCCCGCAGAACATGCCGTCCTTCCCCGACACCACGATGTCGGAGAAGAACAAGAAGGACATCATCGCGTACCTGAACGCGGTCAACGGTGACAAGACGGAGAACCCGGGTGGTCTGGAGCTGGGCGGCCTCGGGCCGGTCAGCGAGGGTCTGTTCGGCTGGATCTTCGGCCTCGGCACGCTGATCGCGGTCGCCGTCTGGGTCGCCGCTCGGACCGCAAAGGCCAAGAAGTCATGAGTAGCCAAGACATTCCTGAAGAGAACCTGCCCGCTGAGCAGGACCACGCACACGGCGCGGTAGCGACCGCGGACGAGGAGAACCCGTTCGCGGACCCGGGGCTGCCGCCGCACGAGCACCGGATCCAGGACATCGACGAGCGGGCCGCCAAGCGGTCCGAGCGCGCGGTGGCGTTCCTGTTCACGGTGTCGATGCTGGCCACCATCGGCTTCATCGTCTCGTACCTGGCGATCCCGAACGACAAGTCGATCTTCGTCTTCCCGATCGGGCACCTGAGCGCGATGAACTTCGCGCTGGGTCTGACGCTGGGCGTGGCGCTGTTCTGCATCGGCGCGGGCGCGGTCCACTGGGCGCGCACGCTGATGTCGGACGTGGAGATCGCCGACGACCGGCACCCGATCGAGGCCTCCCCGGAGGTGCGGGCGAAGGTCCACGCGGACTTCCGCCAGGGTGCCGCGGAGTCCGGGTTCGGCCGCCGCAAGCTGATCCGCAACACCATGTTCGGCGCGATGGCGCTGGTGCCGCTCTCCGGCGTGATGCTGCTGGGCGGTCTGGGTCCGGCGCCGAAGACGCGGCTGCGGCACACGATGTGGGCCAAGGGCAAGCGCCTGGTCAACATGAACACCAACCAGCCGCTGCGTCCCGAGGACGTGGCCGTCGGCTCGCTGACCTTCGCCATGCCCGACGGTATGTCGGAGCACGACGAGGACTTCCAGAACGAGATCGCCAAGGCGGCCCTGATGGTCGTGCGGCTCCAGCCGGACGACATCAAGGACAAGCGCGAGCTCGACTGGTCGCACCAGGGCATCGTCGCGTACTCGAAGATCTGCACCCACGTGGGCTGCCCGATCTCGCTGTACGAGCAGCAGACGCACCACGTGCTGTGCCCGTGCCACCAGTCCACCTTCGACCTCACCGACGGCGCCCGAGTGATCTTCGGTCCCGCCGGCCACGCTCTGCCGCAGCTGCGGATCGGCGTGGACAGTGAGGGTTACCTCCAGGCGCTCGGCGACTTCGAGGAGCCCGTCGGTCCTGCTTTCTGGGAGCGCGGATGAGTACTGCAGCGAACGAACAGTCCCGCTCTCGCGGGAAGGCACCGGCCGGCGAGCGCGTCGCCGACTGGGCCGACGGCCGGCTCGGGATCTACTCCCTGGCCAAGGCCAACATGCGCAAGATCTTCCCCGACCACTGGTCGTTCATGTTGGGCGAAGTGTGCATGTACAGCTTCATCATCATCATCCTGACGGGTGTCTATCTGACGCTGTTCTTCCACCCGTCGATGAACGAGGTGGAGTACCACGGCAGCTATGTCCCGCTCCAGGGACAGCTGATGTCCGAGGCGTTCAACTCGACCCTGCACATCTCCTTCGACGTGCGCGGCGGCCTGCTCATCCGGCAGATCCACCACTGGGGCGCGGTGGTCTTCCTCGCCGGCATGTTCGTGCATATGATGCGCGTGTTCTTCACCGGCGCGTTCCGCAAGCCGCGTGAGGTCAACTGGCTGTTCGGCTTCCTGCTGTTCGTCCTCGGCATGTTCACCGGCTTCACCGGCTACTCGCTCCCGGACGACCTGCTCTCGGGCACCGGTGTGCGCATCGCCGAGGGTCTGGTGCTGTCCATGCCGATCGTCGGCACGTACATCTCGTTCTTCCTCTTCGGCGGCGAGTTCCCCGGTCACGACTTCGTGGCCCGGTTCTACTCGATCCACATCCTGCTGCTGCCGGGCATCATGCTGGGCCTGATGGTGGCCCACCTGATCCTGGTCTTCTACCACAAGCACACGCAGTTCGCGGGCCCCGGCAAGACCGAGAAGAACGTCGTCGGCATGCCGCTGCTGCCCGTCTACATGGCCAAGGCCGGAGGCTTCTTCTTCCTGGTCTTCGGTGTGCTGGCGGTGCTGGCCGCGGTCGCGCAGATCAACCCGATCTGGGCGATGGGCCCCTACCGCCCGGACCAGGTGTCCACCGGCGCCCAGCCCGACTGGTACATGGGCTTCTCCGAGGGCTTCGTGCGTGTGATGCCGGGCTGGGAGATCAATGTCGCGGGTCACACGCTGGTCCTCGGTGTGCTCATCCCGCTGATCGTCTTCGGTCTGATGCTGGTCTCGATCGCGGTCTACCCGTTCATCGAGTCCTGGATCACCGGCGACAAGCGCGAGCACCACATCCTGGACCGTCCGCGCAACGCCCCGACCCGCACCGCTCTCGGTGTCGGCTGGCTGGTGTTCTTCGCGGTGGCCATGCTCGGCGGTGGCAACGACCTGTGGGCGACGCACTTCCACCTGTCGGTCAACTCCGTCACCTACTTCGTCCGGGTCTTCCTGTTCGTCGGTCCGGTCATCGGGTTCATCGTCACCAAGCGGATCTGCCTGGGCCTGCAGCGCCGGGACCGCGAGAAGGTGCTGCACGGCCGCGAGACCGGCATCATCAAGCGGCTGCCGCACGGTGAGTTCATCGAGGTGCACGAGCCGCTCAGCCAGGAGCAGCTGCACACCCTCACCGCGCACGAGCAGTACACGCCGGCCGAGATCGGCCCGACGGTCGACGAGAACGGTGTGGAGCGCAAGGTCCCGGCCTCGCAGAAGCTGCGGGCGAAGCTGTCCAACGCCTACTACGGCGAGCACGCCCAGATCCCGAAGCCGAGGGCCGAGGAGTACAAGGAGATCACGAGCGGCCACGGCCACCACTGATCCGCCGTTACTGATCGCCACGCAGGCGGCCCCACGGACCCGGTCCGTGGGGCCGCTCTTTTGTGTACGCGACGTGTCGGCGGTTACCGACCCGTTATACAGCCGTCGCCGGATCGACGCTATGATCACACTGTCGTGATCTTGAGCCGGGGCCAGAAGCCCGCACGGGCCGCCCACGGCGTGATAATGGGGGAGTCACTGATGGCAGAACCTGCCGAGCCCGAATTCTTCTTCGATCCGACCGATCCCGCATTCCGTCGGAACCCCTACCCGGTCTACGCGAAGCTCCGGGACGAGCACCCTCTCCTGGCGGGCCCGCTGAACTCCTGGGTGGTCAGCCGCTACGAGGACGTCGAAGCCCTGCTGCGTGACCGCCGGCTCGGCAAGGACCTCGGAGGCACCCAGTTCTTCGCCCAGGTGGCCGGCGCCGGCCCCGACGAGGAGCCGCCGCCGTTCCTCGGCCTCGGCCTCGACGGCTGGGACGCCAACCTCTTCCGGCTGCTGGACCCGCCGGACCACACCAAGCTGCGCAACCTCGTCGCCGCGCCGTTCACCCCGTCCGCGGTGGAGGCGCTGATCAAGTCCGTCACCACGGTCGTGGACGAGCTGCTGGCGGACCTCCCCGAGCGCTTCGACGTCATGGAGGTGCTGGCCTCCCAGCTGCCCGTGCGGGTGCTCGGCGACATGATGGGCATCGACCGCGAGGACCAGAAGCTCCTCGCCGCCTGGTCGACGGAGATCGCGCACATCCTGGAGCTGGGCGCCGCGCCGTCGGAGGACGTGGCGATCGCCTGCCAGCGCGCGGTGGCGCAGTGCACCGAGTACTTCGTCAAGGTGCTCCGGGAGCGCGAGGGCGGTGACGGCACCGACCTGATCACCGAGCTGACCCGGGCCGGCGAGACCATCGAGGGCCTGACGATCCACCAGATCGCCGCCGTGTGCGTGCTGCTCATCGTGCCCGGCCTGGACACCTTCGCCAACCTCATCGGCAACGCCGCGGTCATCCTGGCCGAGCACCCTGACGTGCTGGAGCGGCTCGCCGCCGACCCCGCCCTCGCCGACGACGTGCTGGACGAGGTGCTGCGTCTGGAGCCGCCCACGCACGCCTCCTGGCGCGTGGTCAACGAGCCGGTCACCCTGCACGGCCGGACCATGGAGGCCGGCGCCGTGGTTCTGCTGATGCTGGCCGCGGCCAACCGGGACGAGCGGGCCTTCGAGAACCCCGACACCCTGGCCCTCGGCAAGCACGGCCGCAGGCACCTGTCGTTCGGCCGCGGCATCCACTACTGCCTCGGCGACAACCTCTCCCGGCTGATGGCCAAGGAGGCGCTGATCGGTCTCGCCAAGCGCTGTGCCTCGATCAAGCCGGACGACGACGAGGTGGCGCTGAAGCCCGGCCTGTGGCTGCGCGGCCCGGCCCGGCTCCCCGTCACCACGACCCCGAGGGTTGGCTGATCCGATGACCACGGAAACCTCCGCCGGCCCCGCCACGGAACCGATCCTGCTCGAACTCGTCGACGAGGAGGGCCGGACGATCGGTGTGGCCGAGAAGCTCTCGGCGCACCAGGCGCCCGGCCGTCTGCACCGCGCCTTCTCGGTGTTCCTGTTCGACGCCGAGGGACGCATGCTGCTCCAGCAGCGGGCGCTGACGAAGTACCACTCGCCGGGCGTGTGGTCCAACACCTGCTGCGGGCACCCGTACCCGGACGAGCCCGCGCGGGAGGCGGCGGCCCGCCGCGTCGGCGAGGAGCTGGGTCTGCACGGCATCCCGCTGGAGCCGGCCGGCACGGTCACCTACGAGCACCCGGACGAGATCTCCGGCCTGGTCGAGAAGGAGTACAACCACCTCTTCGTCGGCCTGGTGAAGGACACTCCGCAGCCGGACCCCGCCGAGATCCACGACTACCGGTTCGTGACCCCGGGGGAACTGGCCGCGCTGCGTGCCGAGACCAGCTTCTCGGCCTGGTTCCCCACCGTCCTGGAGGCGGCCCTGCCGGGCGTACGGCGCGTCGCGCCGGGCGGCGGCTGGTGACCACGGCCTGACACGGGAAAGAGCCGCCGCCCACGGGGAGACCGTGGGCAGCGGCTCTTTCGTACGAGCGGCTGAGGGCCTGTCGTTCGGCTCACGCCGCGGACGCGGGTCCGAACGACGGGCCCTGGGCCAGGGCGCGCAGCACGCTGTCGTTGGCGTCGGTGTCGCCGACCGTGACGCGGACGCCCTCGCCGGCGTAGACGCGGGCCTGGACGCCCTCGCCCTCCAGGGCCAGGCGGATGTCCTCGGTCCGCTCCGGTTCGTCCAGCCACAGGAAGTTGGTGTGGCTCGGCAGCACCGTCCAGCCGCCTCGGGTCAGCCCGCCGGACAGCCGCTCGCGCTCGCCCACGATGACGGCGATCCGCTCCTCGAGCTCCGGCCGGGCCCGCAGGGACGTCTCCACCGCCACCGCCGACAGGGTGCTCAGGGCGTACGGCAGCTGGTACCGGCCGATCCTCTCGGCCCACCGAGGGGACGTCACGCCGTACCCGACGCGCATGTTCGCCAGCCCCCAGGCCTTGGAGAAGGTGCGCAGCACCAGCAGGTTCGGGAACTCCCGGATCCAGCCCAGCGAGTCCGTACGGCCGGACGGGGCGACGAACTCGATGTACGCCTCGTCCAGGACCACCAGGACGTGCTCCGGCACCCGGGCGATGAACTCCCTCAGCTCGTCGCCGGGGACCAGCCGGCCGGTCGGGTTGTGCGGGTTGCACACGATGACCGCGTCCGCGTCCTGGACCGCCTTCGCCAGCGCCTCGAGGTCCTGGTGCCCGCCCGGGAGCAGGGGCACCTCGACGCGGCGCGCCCCCACCATGCCGGCGAGCAGGGGATAGGCGTCGAAGTTGCGCCAGCCGTATGCCAGCCCCCCGCCGGCGGACACACTCGCCTGGAGCGCCTGGAGCGCGACGCCCACGGACCCCGCGCCGAGCACGATCTGCTCACCGGGCAGCCCCAGCCAGTCGGCGACGATCCCGCGCAGCCGCTCGGGATAGAACTCCGGGTACCGGTTGACCTCGGCGGTGTGCCGGGCGATCTCGGCGGCGACGGAGTCGAGCGGCGGCAGCGGGTGTTCGTTGAGGGTGAGCCGATGCGGCCGGGGCATCAGCCGACGCCCACCGAGGTCAGCAGGTCGCGCGCGTCCTGGAGCGTGGACTCGGCGCCGAGTTCGTTGCCGTTCAGCGTCGGCGTGCCGAACTGCCGCTCCAGGGCCACGATGAACTCGACGACGCCCATCGAGTCCATGCCGGCGTCTTTGAACGACGCGCCCTCGAAGAGGCGGTCGGTGGACTGGGGGAACCGCTCGTCGAGCAGCGCCTTCAGGTTCTGGTCGATGGTGTTCATGACTCTCTTCTCTGTGGAGGGTGCCGTCAGCCGGCGATCACCGAGAGGCCGCCGGGCCAGGTGAGCAGCGCCGAGCCCCAGGTCAGGCCGCCGCCGAAGCCGGTGAGGACCACCTGGTCGCCCGCCCGCAGCCGTCCGTCGGCCGCACCCGCGGCGAGCGCGAGCGGGATGGAGGCGGCCACCGTGTTGCCGACCCGGTCGATGTTCTTCACGACGCGCTCGGCGGGCAGCCCCAGTTCCCGGGCGCAGGTGTCGAGGATCCGGACGTTCGCCTGGTGCGGGACCAGGTGGGTGACGTCCTCGGGCGCCAGCGCGGCCGCCTCCGTGACCTTGCGCACCGATCCGGTCATGTACCGGACGGCACGGGTGAAGACCTGCGGGCCGTCCATGTGGAAGTAGCCGTCGTCCGGAGCGGCCGCGGCCCCGCTCAGCCGCTGCTCGGAGCCGCCGCCGGGCACCGTGATCAGGTCCACGCCCGTGCCGTCGCTGCCCAGGTCGAAGCCGCGCAGGGCTCCTTCCCCGGCCGGGTCGCCGGCGCGCAGTACGACCGCGCCGGCGCCGTCGCCGAAGATGACCCGGGTGGTGCGGTCCCGCGGGTCGAGGATGGTGGAGAAGGTGTCCGCCCCGATCACCAGGGCGCTGTCCGCGACCCGACCGGTGATCAGCCCCGCCGCCGTGGCCAGCGCGTACACGAAGCCCGTGCACACCGCGGCCACGTCGAAGGCGCCGGCTCCGGTCAGCCCGAGCGAGGAGGCGACCACCGGGGCGGTCGCGGGACAGGGGCGGTCCGGGGTGCTCGTGGCGACGACGACGACGTCCACGCGGTCGGTGCCGGCCGACTTCAGCGCCCGGCGCGCCGCCTCGGTGGCGAGGTGCCCGGTGCTCATGCCCGGCGACGCGATGTGCCGCCGGGCGATGCCGGTGCGGGTCCGGATCCACTCGTCGGAGGTGTCCAGCTCCGACGAGAGCATGTCGTTGGTGACCACGTGCGGCGGGAGCCAGGTGCCCAGGCCGCTCAGGATCGCCCCGCGGGTCATGCCCCGGTGCCCCGGTACGGCGGCCGGATGCGGTAACCGGCGCGGGTGGCCTGCTGGTTGGCCTTGCGGGCGCGGGCGATGGCCTTGGCCGTGCGCGGGATCATCCGGCCCGAGACGAAGTCGATGCCGCGCCGCGGGTTCTTGAAGAACGCGTAGTCGTCCTTGATCATCTCCGGGAACATGGAGTCGTGCGTCTGGATGTCGGTCTCCATGAAGATCCGCGCCGTCGGGTGCAGCGTCTGCGGCCATGAACGGCCGGCGTCCAGGTGCCCCCGGGCGATGTCGATCTCGGACTGGATCAGCTCGCGCAGCGCGTCGCTGATGTAGCCGCTGCCGATCTGGCGGTCCAGGTCCGCCCTGGTCAGGCCGAAGCGGGCGAGGTGGTCCAGCGGGAGGTACAGCCGGCCCAGGTCCAGGTCCTCGCGCAGGTCCCAGATGAAGTCCAGCAGCTGGAAGGCCGTGATGGTGTGCCGGCACAGCTCCTCGGCGTCGTCGCTCAGCGGCTCGAAGATCTGGTTGATCCAGATCGCGGGCAGCAGCGTGACCGTCTCCAGGAAGTCGTCCAGCTCCTCGTCGTTCGCGTACTCGTACGTCGTCAGCGCCTTGCGGTGGCCGTCGACGAACTCGGGCACGCGCAGGTAGGGCAGGTCCCAGGTGCGCAGGGTGTGGACCAGGGCGCGGGCGAGGGCGGCGTCGGTCCGCTCCGACAGCGACAGCGGGTGCTCGCTGGGCAGGTCCTCGCCCTTGGCGACGGCCATGTAGGTGCGCTGCCACTCGTCCAGCCGGCGGGCCCGGACGTCGACGCTGAGGTTGATGTCGTCGGCCAGGTCGTCGATGTAGCAGACGAAGGAGAAGAAGGTGTCGAAGTAGGGCCGCTTGGCCGGGTGCATCATGTAGCGGCCGAGGAAGCGGCCCCGCCCGATCTTGCGGAACAGCTGGGAGCTCGCGATGTAGTCGGCGCGCAGCCCGGAGTCCGTGATACCTGCGAGGTCCAGCTCTTGCACTGTCATGTGAGTTCTTTCCGGTGGGGCCCGCGCGTCCCCGGGGCCCCGCTCGGCCGGATGCGGCGGCGGGGTGCCCGGCGGGAACGTGCGGACGGAGGCGTACGGAGGGCGACGCGTCAGAGGGCGCCGGCGGTCATCTCGTACGAGACGGCGGCCTGTCGTGGCCCGGGCACCGGCACGGTGGGGGCGTCGGCGGGCATGAAGGAGGCGAAGGGCGGCTCCTCCTCCACGGTGAGCTTCAGCTCGAGGACCCCGGGCAGGTGCGCGTGGCGGCGGTACTCGTCCAGCCGCCCGGCGAGTTCGGCGGCACTCCCGGCGCTGCCGACCCACAGCCGGTCGGGGGTGCCGAGGCCCCGCGCCACCGTGCACACGTCGACGGGCGTGTAGTCCACGGCGGTGATCCGGGAGTCGAAGAACCGCTGCTGGCGGGTGGCGCACATGCCGTGCATGCCGTTGTTGAAGACGACGTACAGGATGGGCAGGCCCAGCTCCACGGCGGTGTGCGCCTCCAGGCCGCTCATCAGGAACGCCCCGTCACCGCAGAACACCACGGTCCGGGTGCCCTCCGGCGAGCCCAGCTGGGCACCGACGGCCGCCCCGACGCTGTAGCCCATGCCGCCCATGCCCAGCGCGATGGTGGAGGAGGAGCCGGCCGGTACGGATCCGTAGTGCATGGCGGCGACGGCGCAGTTCCCGGCGTCGTAGAGCAGATGGCCGCGCTGCGGCAGGTGTTCCTGGAGCAGCCGGACGGCCTCGCTCTGCAGCAGCGCGCCCTCGTCCCGCTCGCCGGCGCGTCCCGGTACGGGGACGGCGGGCCGGGCCACGAAGCGGGTCAGCTCGTAGCCGGAGACCGGCGGGGCCGTGAACGGGTGTTCCGCGCGCAGCCGTTCCAGCAGCCGGAACACCTCGCCGATGTCCGCGCGGACCGTGGTGTCCGCCAGGCCCGAGCGCTCGATCTCACCGAGGTCGATGTTGACCGCGCCGGCCCGTGCCGGGTCCCAGTCGCCCAGCGCCCGCCGGGTCATCATGGCCAGACCGGTGCCCACCAGGACCACGAAGTCCGACTTGGCCACGTACTCGGCGGCCGAGGGGTGGCCGCCCTCGCCGACGACGCCCAGGTACAGGTCGCTGTCGTTGGGGAACTCCCCGCGCGCGCCCATGGTGGTCACCACGGGGATCCGGGCCCGCTCGGCGAAGACGCGCACCGCCTCGGGGTCGCAGGAGCGGCGGTTGCCGTGTCCGAGCAGCAGCACCGGGGCGCTCGCCCCGCGCAGCCGGTCGAAGAGCGCCGACACCTCCTGCTCGGGCAGCGGTTCGGGCTCGATGAAGGCACCGAGGTGGGCCGGCCAGTCGGCGGGGACGTCCCCGACCTCCAGCTCGTAGACGTCGCGGGGCAGCAGCAGGGCCACCGGGCCCTTGCGGCCGCCGAGGCAGGTGGAGACGGCGTCGCGCAGCAGGTCCCAGAAGTCCTCCGCCCCGGTGACCCGGACGGTCTTCTTGGTGACGGCCCGCAGCAGCGCGAGGCCGTCCACGGTCCGGCCGATCCCGGAGGAGTCCTGGAAGGAGCCCCGGCCGTCCAGGGCGGCCGGCGGCTGCCCGACCAGCGCGAGGACCGGTACCGACTCCGCGTGGGACTCGGCCAGTCCGGCGACCAGGTTCATCATCCCGCCGCCGGAGGTCGAGCAGCACACCCCCAGTGTGCGGTGCACCCGGGCGCGGGCGTCCGCCATGTTCGCCGCGCCGTCCTCCCGCTTCGCCAGCACGGACGTCAGACGGCCCTGGCCGAGCCTTTCGACCGCGTCGTGGACGTGCTCGATGTTCGCGCCACTGACTCCGAATACGTACCTGGTGTCCAGGTCGCGCAGAACCGTGACCAAGGCATCGGCCAGCCGCATTGATCCCCCATGTGTGGCGTGTGCTTCGTCGTGGTGCGGAGCGGGGCGGCCGGGGCCGCCCCGCGGCGGGCTCAGGCCTCGGCGGTGCCGAAGCGGTGCTCCAGGATCCGCTTGAGGTTGCCCATCTCGATGCTGTGGCCGGCGTGGAAGACGGGCCAGATGTCACCGACCCACACACGGTCGGTGCGCGCCCGGCCCTCGGCGATGTAGTCCGGGACGTTCTCCGTCGCACGGTCGTAGTACGGGTGCTTGCAGTTGGTCCACAGCACCACGGTGCCCGGCTTGTTCAGGACCTTCGACGAGTCGATGATCGTCAGGTAGTAGCGCATCCACAGCTCGTGGCCCTGGTCCCAGGCGCACGGGTAGACCACGAGACCGTGCTCGGGGCCCTTCTGCGCCTCGGCGCGGATGTAGATGTCCGTGTTCGGCTGGATCATCTCGTCCGCGCGGTACAGACCGCCGCCGAGGTGCTTCATGTTGCGGATGCTGTACGTCCACTCCTCCAGGGAGCGGGCGTTGGCCGCGTACTCGAAGACGATGTCGTAGGGGACGTTGATGTGCTCGGCGAGGGAGCAGTACTGACCGAAGATCTCGCCGTGGTCGTACGTCTCCTTCGTCTTGCTCTCCATGAGCTTCATCATGTCGTCCATGCCGGTGTTCTCGTTCCACACCAGGTCCAGGCCCTCGAGGTCGGACCGGTCCAGGACGTAGTTCTGGGCCAGACCCGACTCGTCGGGAACGCGCTGGGACATACTTCTCCTCATGCAGTGGTAAAAGAATGAACGAAATGAAGCGAAAGGGAGCGGGCAGGCGGGATGCCCAGGAAAGTCAGTTCCAGCGCCAGACCATGGAACCGACGAGTTCTCCGCCGTGCGAGAAGGTCGCGAACGCGATGAGATCGCCGGGCGAGATCATCTTCTTGTCGAGGGCGTCGGCGAATGTCACCGGAAGGGTGCCCTGGAACATGTTGCCGTACGTGCCGAGCGTGTCGTGCGCCCGGGAATCGTCGAATCCGCAGCGCTTGCGCCACTCCGCGACGTATTTCTCGTTCGGCTGGTGGGTGATCAGGAAAGCGATGTCCTTGTTCTCCACCCCGGCCTTCTCCAGGGCGATGTCGACGGCCTGGGGAAGCTGTTCCATGGTGACGGTGTACAGCCGCGCCAGCATGGACTGGTCGAACTTCACGGTGAGCGCGCCGGAGCCGGCCGACCAGTAGGGGATCTCCATGCCCTCGACGGTGTCCGGCTCGACCTTGAGCGCTCCCCAGTTCTCCCCGAAGGCCTGCTCGTGGATGGAGAGGATGGTCGGTGCGTCGCCGGCCGTGACGAGGGTGGCGGACGCGCCGTCGCCGAGCACCCGGGACTCGGGCGCCTTCTGGAACTCCTCGAGGCGGGAGATGAAGTTGGTGACCGTGACCACCGCGACCGTGCGGTACTGGCCCGAGTCGATGAAGGCGCGGGCCGTGCTGATGGAGGAGATCCAGGAGCAGCAGCCGTTGTCCACCTGGAGCACGGCCGCCTTGGTGGCGCCGACCGCGTACTGGATGGCCGTGCCCGTGCCGGGTGAGAAGGCGTCGTTCAGCTGGGAGGCGCAGATGATGAGGTCGACGTCGGCCGCGGCCACGCCGTTGCGCTCCAGGAGCTTCTCGAGGGCCTTCGCCCCCAGCTGGGCCGACGTGTAGTCGGGCCAGGCGAAGCGCCGCTCGTGCACGCCCGCGAAGAAGGCGTGGTCGCCGAGGTCGCCGCCCTCGCTCGGCAGCTCGCTGTTCCTGACCACCCGCTCCGGCATGAAATTAACCACGTCGACAATGCGAGTTTGTGACACGAATTTTTCCCCGTCTTTATGCTGGTGCTGCCCGCGGAATCGCCGATCGGACATATGCCGGGGCCTCGAGAGAACAATGAGAAAGCTCGTTGACCGGCCCCGCTTCCCCCGTCGTGTGCGCCGGCGACGGAGGGGAATTCTCTTGCGCGGTGAGAACGAAAATCACCTTATGATCACGGCGATAACGGATCGATACCGGCGAGGTAACCAGATGGTAACGTTCGGTCAGCTGTTTGACCGAATCCAGCCATACCGCAGCGAGTTGATGACCCGTCGGGTTCCGCGGTACGGCCGATTTACCGCAGCGGGCCGCCAAACGTGAGCTTCCTAACGCCGATTCACCTCTGGCCGGATTACGGGGTGATGAACAGGGCCCGGCCGGACGGCACCGGGCCCGGCCGTCCGGCGGTGCGCGCGCCCTCCCGGAGGCGGGCGTACGAGACCTCCCCGGTCGGCGGTTCCGGCCCTTGTGTTCGAAACACCCCCGGCCGGAGTAATGGCCCGGCTATCCGGACAATCTGCGTAGTACGGTGTGAATACACCAAACCACGGCGGTCTGGAGCACTATGGGAAACCGGGACATGCCGGAAGGGCGTCCGCGTGCCGAGCAGCCCGCCGGCGACGGTGTGCACGGTGCCGTCTCCGTGGCCGACGAGGAGAATCCGTTCGCGGACCCGGGACTGCCGCCGCACGAGCACCGGATCCAGGACGTCGACGAGCGGGCCGCCAAACGGTCCGAGCGCACGGTGGCACTGCTGTTCACGGTGTCGATGCTGGCCACGATCGGCTTCATCGTCGCCTACCTGCTGATCCCGAACGGCAAGTCGGTCTTCGTCTTCCCCCTCGGCCGTATCGGCGCGATGAACTTCGCGCTGGGTCTGACGCTGGGCGTGGCGCTGTTCTGCATCGGCGCGGGCGCGGTCCACTGGGCGCGCACGCTGATGTCGGACGTGGAGATCGCCGACGACCGGCACCCGATCGAGGCCTCACCCGAGGTGCGGGCCAAGGTCCACGCGGACTTCCGTCAGGGTGCCGCGGAGTCCGGGTTCGGCCGCCGCAAGCTGATCCGCAACACCCTGCTGGGCGCGATGGCGCTGGTGCCGCTCTCCGGCGTCATGCTGCTCGGCGGCCTCGGACCCGCGCCCGGCACCAAGCTGCGCCACACCCTGTGGGCCAAGGGCAAGCGCCTGGTCGACATGAACACCGACCGGCCGCTGCGTCCCGAGGACGTGGCCGTCGGCTCGCTGACCTTCGCCAAGCCCGACGGCCTGGCCGAACGCGACGAGGACTTCCAGAACGAGATCGCCAAGGCCGCCCTGATGGTCATCCGGCTCCTGCCGGACGACATCAAGGACAAGCGCGAACTCGACTGGTCGCACCAGGGCATCGTCGCCTACTCGAAGATCTGCACCCACGTCGGCTGCCCGATCTCGCTGTACGAACAGCAGACGCACCACGTGCTGTGCCCCTGCCACCAGTCCACCTTCGACCTCACCGACGGCGCCCGAGTGATCTTCGGCCCCGCCGGCCACGCCCTTCCGCAACTGCGCATCGGCGTGGACAGCGAGGGCTACCTCCAGGCGCTCGGCGACTTCGAGGAGCCCGTCGGTCCTGCTTTCTGGGAGCGCGGATGAGTACTGCAGCGAACGAAACCCCGAGGTCCGGCGCGGCCGGCCGCCGCCGCGGGACGGCACCGGCGGGCGAGCGCCTCGCCGACTGGGCCGACGGCCGGCTGGGGCTCTACTCCCTGGCCAAGGCCAACATGCGCAAGATCTTCCCCGACCACTGGTCGTTCATGCTGGGCGAGATCTGCCTCTACTCGTTTCTGATCATCATCCTGACGGGTGTCTTCCTGACGCTGTTCTTCCACCCGTCGATGAACGAGGTGACGTACCACGGCGGCTATGTCCCGCTCCAGGGGCAGATGATGTCCGAGGCGTTCAGCTCGACCCTGCACATCTCCTTCGACGTGCGCGGCGGCCTGCTCATCCGGCAGATCCACCACTGGGGCGCGGTCGTGTTCATCGCCGGGATGTTCGTGCACATGATGCGAGTGTTCTTCTCCGGCGCGTTCCGCAAGCCGCGCGAGCTGAACTGGCTGTTCGGCTTCCTGCTGTTCGTCCTCGGCATGTTCACCGGCTTCACCGGCTACTCGCTCCCGGACGACCTGCTCTCCGGCACCGGTGTCCGCTTCATGGAGGGCGCGATCCTGTCCGTGCCGATCGTCGGCACGTACCTGTCGTTCTTCCTCTTCGGCGGCGAGTTCCCCGGCCACGAGTTCGTGGCCCGCTTCTACACCATCCACATCCTGCTGCTGCCGGGCATCATGCTGGGCCTCGTGGTGGCCCACCTGATCCTGGTCTTCTACCACAAGCACACCCAGTTCGCGGGCCCCGGCAAGACCGAGAACAACGTCGTCGGCATGCCGCTGCTGCCCGTCTACATGGCCAAGGCCGGAGGCTTCTTCTTCCTGGTCTTCGGCGTCCTCGCGGCCCTGGCCGCCATCGCGCAGATCAACCCGATCTGGGCCATGGGCCCCTACCGCCCGGACGAGGTCTCCACCGGCGCCCAGCCCGACTGGTACATGGGCATGGCCGAGGGCCTCATCCGCGCCATGCCGGGCTGGGAGATCAACTTCTGGGGGCACACCCTCGTCCTGGGCGTGTTCATCCCGCTGGTCGTGTTCGGCCTGATCCTCGTGGCCATCGCGGTCTACCCGTTCGTGGAGGCGTGGATCACCGGCGACAAGCGCGAGCACCACATCCTGGACCGCCCGCGCAACGCCGCCACCCGCACCGCGTTCGGCGTCGCCTGGCTGACCGTGTACTTCGTGATGCTGATCGGCGGCGGCAACGACATCGTCGCCACCCACTTCCACCTGTCGATCAACGCCGTCACCTGGTTCGTCCGGATCTCCTACTTCGTCGGCCCGGTCATCACCTTCCTCATCACCAAGCGGATCTGCCTGGGCCTGCAGCGCCGGGACCGCGACAAGGTGCTGCACGGCCGCGAGACCGGCATCATCCAGCGGCTCCCGCACGGCGAGTACATCGAGGTGCACGAGCCGCTCAGCCAGGAGCAGCTGCACACCCTCACCTCGCACAAGCAGTACACGCCGGCCGAGATCGGCCCGACCGTCGACGAGAACGGCGTCGAGCGCAAGGTCCCGGCCTCGGAGAAGCTGCGCGTGAAGCTGTCCAACGCCTACTACGGCGAGGACAGCCAGATCCCCAAGCCCACCGTCGACGAGTACAAGGAGATCGCGAGCGGCCACGGCCACCACTGATCCCGCGCGCCGAGGGGCCCCGTCCGCGAGCCGGACGGGGCCCCTCGGCGCGCGTCCGGCTGGATAGGGTGGTGTACGACGAGCAGGCATCTGGACAAGGAGCGGCTGATGAGCGCTGTGACCCCCGCTGGAGGCGACACCGCGGCGGGCCGCTCCTGGCCCGCCCTGCTGAACGGTCTGCTGGAGGGCCGGAACCTCTCCGCCGACGACACCGCCTGGGCGATGGACAAGATCATGCGCGGCGAGGCGACCGACGCGCAGATCGCCGGGTTCGCGGTGGCCCTGCGGGCGAAGGGGCAGACGGTCGAGGAGATCACCGGCCTGGTCCGCACCATGTACGAGCACGCGAACGTGATCGAGGTGCCCGGCCGCACCGTCGACATCGTCGGCACCGGCGGCGACGGGGCCAAGACGGTGAACATCTCCACGATGGCCTCGCTCGTCGTCGCCGGCACGGGCGCGAAGGTCGTCAAGCACGGCAACCGGGCCGCTTCCTCGGCGTCCGGCTCTTCCGACGTGCTGGAGAAGCTCGGGGTCAACCTCGACCTCACGCCCCGCCGGGTGGCCGAGGTCGCGGAGGAGGCCGGCATCACCTTCTGCTTCGCCGTGAAGTTCCACCCCGCGCTGCGCCATGTCGGCGCCGCGCGCGGCCAGTTGGGCATCCGGACGGTGTTCAACCTGCTCGGCCCGCTGACCAACCCGGCGCGGGTGCGGGCCCAGGCGATCGGTGTGGCCGTCGCCCGCGAGGCGCCGATCGTCGCGGGCGTGCTCGCCGAACGCGGCAACTCCTCACTGGTCTTCCGCGGTGACGACGGGCTGGACGAACTGACCACGACCGCCACCTCCCGGGTGTGGGTGGTGCGCGACGGCAAGGTCACCGAGGAGTCCTTCGACCCCCGGGACGTCGGCATCGGCCTGGTCCCGGTGGAGGCCCTGCGCGGCGGCGACCCGGCCCACAACGCGGAGGTCGCCCGCCGGCTGCTGGACGGCGAGCGCGGCGCCGTACGGGACGCCGTGGAGCTGAACGCGGCGGCGGCGCTGGTGGCCCTGGACCCGACGGACGAACCGCTCGCCGACCAGATCCGCGCGGGGCTCGCGAAGGCCGCCGAGTCCATCGACTCCGGGGCGGCCCGACGGGCGCTGGAGCGCTGGGTGGCCGCCAGCAACGCCTGACCGGCCCGGCAGGGTGGGCCGTCCCGCGATCCGGACACCGGGTTGCGGGGCGGCGATCACTTCACGTACGTTCCTGTACCAGGTCATGAGTGACAGTCATGAGGCCCCGGCCGACTGTCCGGCAACCCTCCGTCCGTGGCGGGGTGCCCCGGGTGAAGACCAGGCCGTGGACAGCAAGGTCCACGGCAAGCGCGGATCCCTCGTGCCACCAGGGATCCTGGTCGTCGAGGAGTCTTCCGTGAGCAAGCGAATGCGTTAGGGCCGCAGAGCCCCGCCTCCGCACACCCTTTTCCCTTTCAGCTTCCTCGTATTCCGTCACGGGAGTCCGCCATGTCCGTCTCCACCGCTGCCGCCGACCAGTCGCTTTGCACCCCTCTGCCCGTTCTGGGGCGTGATGTCACCGTCCCGCTGGTCACCGGCGGGGAGGTCACCTACGCGGCCCTCGACTACGCGGCCAGCGCCCCCGCCCTCCAGCGCGTCTGGGACGACGTCGCCGCCTACGCCCCCTACTACGGCAGCGTCCACCGCGGGGCCGGCTACCTCTCCCAGCTCTCCACCGACCTGTTCGAGAACGCCCGCAGGACGGTCGCCGAGTTCCTCGGCTGCCGCCCCGGCGACCAGGTGGTCTTCACCCGCTCCACCACCGACTCGCTGAACCTGCTGGCCCGGGCGATCCCGGCCGACTGCCAGGTCTTCGTCTTCGAGACCGAGCACCACGCCTCCCTGCTGCCCTGGCAGCACGCGCACGTCACCTACCTCGACGCCCCGCGCACCCCCGGCCAGGCCGTGGAGATCCTGGAGCGGGCCCTGGCCGGCCGCGATCCGTACGGCCCCGCCCTGGTCTGTGTCACCGGCGCCTCCAACGTCACCGGCGAGCTGTGGCCGGTGCGCGAACTGGCCGCCGCCGCGCACGCCCACGGCGCCCGGATCGTCCTGGACGCCGCCCAACTCGCCCCGCACCACCCGGTGTCCGTCACGGACCTCGACGTCGACTGGATCGCCTTCTCCGGCCACAAGCTGTACGCCCCCTTCGGCTCCGGCGTCCTGGCCGGGCGCGCCGACTGGCTCCAGGCGGCCGAGCCCTACCTCGCGGGCGGCGGCGCCAGCCGCCGGGTGACCCGGCGCGAGGACGGCGGGGTGGCCGTCGAGTGGCACGAGAGCGCGGCCCGCCACGAGGCCGGCTCCCCGAACGTCATCGGCGCCTACGCCATCGCCGCCGCCTGCAAGGCCCTCACCGAGGCCGGCTGGGACACCCTGGTCGCCCGCGAACAGCACCTGATCGCCAAGGTCCGCGCGGGCCTGGCCGAGGTGCCCGAGGTGCGCGTGCTGTCCCTGTTCGGCGACGACGCCCCGCGCGTCGGCGTCCTCTCCTTCGTCGTCGACGGCTGGAACAGCTCCCACTTCGCCGCCGCGCTGTCCGCCGAGTACGGCATCGGCGTGCGCGACGGACTCTTCTGCGCACACCCGCTGGTGCGCACCCTGCTCGGCAGCGACCCGCAGACCCAGGGCGAGTGCGGAGCCCCCGAGGCCGCCCCCGGCGAGAAGTCCCTCAACGCCATCCGCGTCAGCTTCGGCGCGGGCACCCCCGACGAGCACGTGGACCGCTTCGTGAACGCCGTCCGCGAACTCGTCCGGGACGGCGCGAAGTGGCAGTACCGCACGGAGGAGGGGCGCTGCGTGCCGGCGGTGTGAGGAGCGCCCCGCCGGGGGTTCCGGGCCCGGCGGGCGCCCGGGCGCGTA
>NZ_JACBWZ010000110.1 GCF_013870595.1 Streptomyces sp. WELS2
TCGGCCGCCGCTTCCCGTTCGCCCTCCCCGTCACGTGTCCCCCAGCGGTACGAACCGTACCCGCGCCCCCGGGGTCAGCAGCGCGGCCGGTGTGCGCGTGTGGTCCCACAGCACCGCGTCCGTCGTGCCGATCAGCTGCCAGCCGCCGGGGGAGGAACGCGGGTACACCCCCGTGTACGGCCCGGCGAGCGCGACGGCGCCCGCGGGGACCGCCGTGCGCGGGGTGGCACGGCGCGGGACGGCGTAGCGGTCCGGCAGCCCGGTGAGGTAGCCGAAGCCCGGGGCGAAGCCGCAGAAGGCCACCGTGAACTCGGTACCGGAGTGGATGCGGACCGCCTCCCGCTCGCTCACCCCCCAGTACCCGGCGACCACCGCGAGGTCCGGGCCGTCGTAGCGCACGGGCAGTTCGATCAGCTCGCGCGCGCGGGAGGGCGCCTGCGGGATCCGCGAGGTGGTCAGTTCCGCCGCCCAGCGGTCCTGGTCGGCCAGCCCGTCGAGCAGGACCGTACGGGCCGCGGGGACGATCTCCCGCACGCTGAGCGAGCCCTCCGCGCGGCGGCGCAGCAGCATCGCGTGCAGGGCCTGCGCCTCCTCTCCGGATGCCACCTCCACGAGAAGCGCGTCGTCGCCCACCGGAAGCGCCCTCACGCGAACGCCTCCACCCGCACGCCCGCCGCCTCCAGCCGCTCGCGCACCCGGCGGGCCAGATCCACCGCGCCGGGCGTGTCCCCGTGCAGGCACAACGACCGGGCGCGCACCAGGATGCGCGCGCCGGAGTGCGCGATGACCGTGCCGGAGCGCGCCAGGCTCACCGAGCGCTGCACGACCGTGTCCGGGTCGGTCACCACGGCGCCCTCCCGGCCGCGCGGCACCAGCGTGCCCTCGTCGGTGTACGCGCGGTCCGCGAAGGCCTCCGGAACGGCCGGCAGCCCGGCCTCGGCGGCCAGCTCCAGCAACCGCGAGCCGGGCAGGCCCAGCACCGGCAGCGAGGCGTCCGCGAGCCGCACCCCGTCGATCACCGCCCGGGCCTGCTCCACGTCGTGCACCACCCGGTTGTAGAGCGCGCCGTGCGGCTTGACGTACGCCACGCGCGCTCCCGCCGCCCGGGCGAACACCTCCAGGGCGCCGATCTGGTAGGCCACCTCGGCCGCCAGCTCGTCGGGCGGCACGTCCATCGCGCGCCGTCCGAAGCCGGCCAGGTCCCGGTAGGAGACCTGCGCGCCGATCGTCACGCCGCGCTCGGCCGCCAGGTCGCACACCCGGCGCATGGTGGACGCGTCCCCCGCGTGGAAGCCGCAGGCCACGTTGGCGCTGGTGACGACGGACAACAGCGCCTCGTCATCGGTCAGCCGCCAGCGCCCGAAGCCCTCGCCGAGGTCGGCGTTCAGATCGATCGCGGTCATGGTGTCCTCGTGTCTCCGGTGTCTCGTGCGGGCCGCCCGTCCGGCTGTTGCCTACGGCGGTCGCCCGCGGTGGTCCGCGTGAGCCGGGCGGTCCGGCCGCCCGGCGGGTCTCAGGCCAGCTCCCTCCCGCGGGTCTCCGGCAGCCCCAGCAGGGCCAGCGCGGCGACGCCGTAGCCGATCGCGCCGAAGACCAGCGCGCCCCCGACCCCCCAACTGTCCGCGAGGAACCCGACCACGGTCGGGAACACCGCGCCCACCGCACGGCCCGTGTTGTACGTGAAGCCCTGCCCGGTGCCGCGCACCGCCGTCGGGTACAGCTCGCTCAGGTAGGAGCCGAAACCGCTGAAGATGGCCGACATGCAGAAACCGAGCGGGAACCCGAGCACCAGCAGCAGGGTGCCGGCGCCGTGCGGGATGTTCGCGTACGCCAGGATGCACAGCGCCGACAGCAGCGCGAACAGCCAGATGTTGTTGCGCCGGCCCAGCCGGTCGGTCAGCACCCCGCCGGTCAGGTAGCCGAGGAAGGCACCGGAGATCAGGAAGGCCAGATAGCCGCCGGTGCCCACCACCGACAGGCCGCGTTCCGACTTCAGGTACGTCGGCACCCAGGTCGCCAGCGTGTAGTAGCCGCCCTGCACGCCCGTCGACAGCAGGCTCGCCAGGAGTGTCGTGCGCAGCAGGCCCGGCACGCCGTCGCGGCCGGGGCGGAAGACGGCCGCGAACGAGCCGCGCCCCTGGTCCTGTTCCCGGGCCGCCGTCGCCGTGGGCGCGTCGTGCACCCGGCGCCGCAGCCACACCACGAGCAGCGCCGGCAGCGCCCCGGTCCAGAACATCACCCGCCAGGCCAGGTCCTCGTCGACGAAGGAGAAGACCAGCGTGTAGACCACCGCCGCCAGCCCCCAGCCGACCGCCCACGCGCTCTGGACCGCGCCGAGCGTACGGCCCCGGTGACGCGCGCCCGCGTACTCGGCGACCAGGATCGCGCCGACCGCCCACTCGCCGCCGAAGCCGAGGCCCTGGAGGGCGCGGAAGACCAGCAGCGTCTCGTAGCCGGGCGCGAAGCCGCAGGCGACCGTGAACACGGCGTACGTGACCACCGTGATCATCAGCGCCCGGACCCGGCCGACCCGGTCCGCGACCACGCCGGCCACGGCGCCGCCGGCCGCCGAGACCACCAGCGTCACCGTGGTGAACAGACCGGTCTGGCCGCTGTCGAGGCCGAAGTACGCCGCGAGCGCCACCATGCTCAGCGGCAGGGTGAAGTAGTCGTACGAATCCAGGGCGTATCCGCCGAAGGCTCCGGTGAACGCGCGCCGGCCGCGCGGGCCGAGGGCGTGCAGCCAGCCGAACGCGCCGTCCTCGCCCGCCCGTTCACCCGCCGCCGACCGTATGTCGGCGGAGGGACCGGACCGGGGCGGTGGGGTCGTGCTCATGGGCACCTCGCAGAAGAGGGACGGAGAGTGCTGGGAAGTGAGCCGCGTCGAGCAACGTAGAGGATCGTTCAACAATCCCTCAATACCCATGTTGTTTCGTTCTGATGTCTGCGCTTGAATTCCGGGCATGGCAGAGCAGCTGACGGGACTGGCCGGCGACCGTGTCCTCCTGGGCCGCACCAGCACGGCGGAGCGGGTCGCCGACATCCTCAGGAGCCGCATAGCCGAGGGCTACTTCCCGCCCGGCACCCGGCTGTCGGAGGACAGCATCGGCGGGGCCCTCGGCGTCTCCCGCAACACCCTGCGCGAGGCGTTCCGGCTGCTCACCCACGAGCGGCTGCTGATCCACGAACTCAACCGGGGCGTCTTCGTCAGGGTCCTGACAGTCGAGGACGTGGAGGACATCCACCGCACGCGCGCGCTGGTCGAGTGCGCCGTCGTCCGCGGTCTCGGCGCGCCGCCGTACCGGCTCGGCGGGCTGGTCTCGGCGGTCGAGGAAGGGCACACGGCCGCCGCGGACAACGACTGGAAGGGCGTGGGCACCGCCAACATCCACTTCCACCGGGAGCTGGTCGCCCTGTCCGGCAGCGAACGCACCGACGAGCTGATGCGCACCGTCTTCGCCGAGCTGCGGCTGGCCTTCCACGTGGTCGACGACCCGCGCCGGCTGCACGAGCCCTACCTCCACCGCAACGCCGAAATCCTGTGGGCGCTCCAGGCCGGGGACACGAACGGCGCGGAACGGCTCCTGGAGACCTACCTCGCGGACTCCCTGGAACGGGTCGTCGAGGTCTAC
Source organism: Streptomyces sp. WELS2 (assembly GCF_013870595.1). Taxonomy (GTDB): domain Bacteria; phylum Actinomycetota; class Actinomycetes; order Streptomycetales; family Streptomycetaceae; genus Streptomyces. The sequence continues at coordinate 3,633 of NZ_JACBWZ010000110.1, forward strand.
CGGCGCCGCGTGGGCGAGGACACGACCGGGACCTCTTGAGCGACGCGGTCGGCTCCTCCTGAGGGACGCGGCCGTGCCTTCCCGCGCCGACGCGGCCCGTCCCGCTCGCACCGGTGCGGCCGGTCTCGCGCGAACCCCCGTGGCCGGCCCTGTCCGAACCGAAGCGGCGCGCCCTGCTCGAACCCACGTCGTCGGCCCCGTTTGAACCGACTGAACCGACTGAACCGACGCGGTCGTCCCTGCTCGAACCCACGCGTCCGGGCCGCTCGAACCGGCGCGGTCGTCCCTGCTCGAACCGACGCGGCGGACCCACTCGAACCCGCGCGTCCGGCCCCGCTCCAACCCCCGCGGCGCCCCCGCTCGAACCGGCGTGGCACGCTCTCTTCCGTCTCTGTGACGGCCGTCGCTTCTGAGCCGTTTGGGTCGATGTCAGACCCGCCGACGTGCCCGGCGCGCATCCGGGGCAGGTCCGTGTCGACGGCGGCCTCGCCCAGCTGGAGGTCGTGACCGGGCAGGTGGCGCAGCGCCCAGGGCAGGCCGCTGTAGCCGTCGGCGACCGGGTGCCCGGCGAGCAGGGCACGGGCCCGCTCCAGCAGGTCCCCGGCCGGCGGGAGGCGGAAGGGGTCGTCCGGCAGGCCGTCTTCCTCGCCGACCTCGGTCGTGCGGGGGGTGTCGTCCTGGAGGTCGGCCATGGCGGGCTCCGTACGTCGTCGGCGGCGACGCCGGTCGTGAGCTGCGACGGGCTGTGGCCGGCGTACCGACACGGTCGCACGGAGCGGGCGGGACCTCCTGGTGAGCGGGGCGTTCGGGGGTAACCCGGTCAGCTCTCGCCGGGGGTGCCGTCCAGTTCCCCGATGGTGGCGAGGGAGGGGCCGCGGGTGGCCTGGAGACCTCGGGCCACGTCCTCCGCCGCGCCCAGCACCCGTACCGCGTTCCGCCAGGTGAGCTTGGCCAGGTCGGTGCGGGACCAGCCGCGGTCGAGCAGCTCGGCGAGGAGGTTCGGGTAGCCGGATACGTCGTCCAGGCCGTCCGGGGTGAACGCGGTGCCGTCGTAGTCGCCGCCGATGCCCACGTGGTCGATGCCGGCCACCTCGCGCATGTGGTCCAGGTGGTCGGCCACCACGGACACCGTGGCGACCGGGCGCGGGTGGCGCTCCTCGAAGGCGCGGTGCAGCCGCATCGCCTCGGGGCTGGTGTCCAGGTGGTGCAGACCGTGGGCGCGCAGGTTGTCGTCGGCGGCGGCCGTCCAGTCGACGGCGGCCTGGAGCACGAACTTGGGCACGAACGTCACCATCGCCACGCCGCCGTTGGCGGGCAGCCGCTCCAGGACGTCGTCGGGGATGTTGCGCGGGTGGTCGCAGACCGCGCGGGCGGAGGAGTGCGAGAAGATCACCGGCGCGGCGGAGGCGTCCAGCGCGTCCCGCATGGTGGTGGCGGCCACGTGGGAGAGGTCGACCAGCATGCCGAGCCGGTTCATCTCCCCGACCACCTCGCGGCCGAAGGCGGTCAGGCCGCCGGCCCTCGGCTCGTCGGTCGCGGAGTCCGCCCAGTCCACGTTGGTGTTGTGGGTGAGCGTCATGTAGCGCACGCCGAGCGCGTGCAGGGCGCGCAGGGTGCCCAGGGAGTTGGCGATGGAGTGGCCGCCCTCGGCGCCCATGAGGGAGGCGATACGGCCCTCGGCGCGGGCCGTCTCCAGGTCGGCGGCGCTCCGCGCGGGCGCCAGGTCCGCCGGGTAGCGCTCCAGCATCCGGCGGACGCAGTCGATCTGTTCCAGGGTGGCCGCGACCGGGTCCGGCTGCTCGGCCGGCACGAACACCGACCAGTACTGGGCGCCGACCCCGCCCGCGCGCAGCCGCGGCAGGTCGGTGTGCAGCCGGTCGCGGCGGTCCCCGGCGATGTCCAGGGCGTCGAGGTCGTAGCGGACCTGCTCGCGCAGCGCCCACGGCAGGTCGTTGTGACCGTCCACGACCGGGAACTCGCGCAGCAGCTCCCGGGCCTCCTCCAGCGCGCCCATGCCGGTCACTTCCCGAAGCCGAAGCCGCTCGCGCCCTCGACCTTGGCGCGCAGCCGCTTGCCCTTCTCGCTGGCCTGGTCGTTCAGGTCCTGCTGGAAGTCGCGCATCCGGTGCAGCAGGTCCTCGTCGTGCGCGGCGAGGATCCGGGCCGCGAGCAGACCGGCGTTGCGGGCGCCGGCGACGGAGACCGTGGCGACCGGGACGCCGGCCGGCATCTGCACGATGGACAGCAGCGAGTCCATGCCGTCCAGGTACTTCAGCGGCACGGGCACGCCGATGACCGGCAGCGGGGTGACGGAGGCGAGCATGCCGGGCAGGTGGGCGGCGCCGCCCGCGCCCGCGATGATCACCTTCAGTCCGCGGTCGGCGGCCTGCTCGCCGTAGGTGATCATCTCGCGGGGCATGCGGTGCGCGGAGACGACGTCGACCTCGTAGGCGATCTCGAACTCGTCCAGGGCCTTGGCGGCGCCCTCCATGACGGGCCAGTCCGAGTCCGACCCCATGACGATGCCTACAACTGGGCTCATTCGGTGATCGTGCCTCTCAGGTAGCCGGCTGCGTGACGGGCGCGCTCCAGCACGTCGTCCAGGTCGTCGCCGTAGGTGTTGACGTGTCCGACCTTGCGGCCGGGCTTCACGTCCTTGCCGTACATGTGGATCTTGAGCTTGGGGTCCCGGGCCATGCAGTGCAAGTACGCGGAGTACATGTCCGGGAAGTCGCCGCCCAGGACGTTGACCATGACGGTCCACTTGGCGCGCGGACGCGGGTCGCCCAGCGGCAGGTCCAGGACCGCGCGGACGTGGTTGGCGAACTGCGAGGTGACCGCGCCGTCCATGGACCAGTGGCCGGAGTTGTGCGGGCGCATCGCCAGTTCGTTGACCAGGACGCGGCCGTCGCGGGTCTGGAACAGCTCGACGGCGAGGTGCCCGACGACGTCCAGTTCCTTGGCGATGGTCAGGGCCAGCCGCTCGGCGTGCAGGGCCAGCTCCTCGGGCAGGTCCGGGGCGGGCGCGATCACGGTGTCGCAGACGCCGTCCACCTGCCGGGACTCCACCACCGGGTAGGCGACGGCCTGGCCGTGCGGGGAGCGGACGACGTTGGCGGCCAGCTCGCGGACGTAGTCGACCTTCTCCTCGGCGAGGACGGGGACACCGGCGCGGAACGGCTCGGCCGCCTCCTCGGCGTTCTCCACGACCCACACGCCCTTGCCGTCGTAGCCGCCGCGGACCGTCTTCAGGACGACGGGGAAACCCTCGCCCTCGGCCGCGAACCGCACCACGTCCTCGGGATCGGCCACGATCCGGTGCCGGGGGCACGGGATGCCGATCGAGTCGAGCTTCGCGCGCATCACGCCCTTGTCCTGGGCGTGCACCAGTGCGTCGGGCCCCGGGCGCACGGCGATGCCGTCCGCCTCCAGGGCCCGTAGGTGCTCGGTGGGCACGTGCTCGTGATCGAAGGTGATCACGTCGCATCCGCGCGCGAACTCGCGCAGCGTGTCCAGGTCGCGGTAGTCGCCGATGACGACATCGCTCACGACCTGCGCCGCGGAATCCTGAGGGGTGTCACTGAGAAGCTTGAACCTGATGCCCAACGGGATGCCCGCCTCGTGCGTCATACGCGCGAGCTGCCCCCCGCCGACCATGCCGACTACCGGGAACGTCACCCCCCTAGCGTATCGGCCGCGCGGGGGAGCCCGGTCCGCCTCCCCCGGGGAACTCTTACCCGACGCTTTCCCGCCTCTTTCCGGCCGGTTTTCCGGTCGGTTTCCCGGCTGTGGGCCGGTCCATGGGCGCGCCGGGGCCCGCGCGGCTAGCATGGCGGGGTTGTCGAACCCTACCGACGGGAGCTGCCCAGCCATGGAACCTCGTTCCGCGAGGCTGCAACGGCTCGTACGCGAGATGGTCAAATTCGGCGCCGTCGGCGGGGCCGGGGTCCTCGTGAACCTCGGTGTCTTCAACCTGGTCCGGAACACGTCGGACCTGCCGGTGGTCCGGGCGAGCGTCATCGCGACCGTCGTGGCCATCGTCTTCAACTACGTCGGCTTCCGGTACTGGACGTACCGCGACCGCGACAAGGGCGGGCGCACCCGGGAACTGGTGCTGTTCCTGCTGTTCAGCGCGGCCGGCCTGGTGATCGAGAACGGCGTGCTGTACCTGGCGACGTACGGCTTCGGCTGGGACACCCCGCTGCAGAGCAACGTCTTCAAGTTCGTCGGCATCGGTGTGGCGACGCTGTTCCGGTTCTGGTCCTACCGCACCTGGGTGTTCCGTGCGCTGCCGGCCGGGGAGGCCGTGGCGGGTGCGGAATCGATTCTGAAGCAGGAGCCGCGGCGGCCCGCGCCCCGGCAGCGCGTGCCGTAGGGGCTTCCGGGCGCGGGGCCGGTTCCGCAGCGGTCGCCACGTCACCGTCAGCGGACCGTCGCCCGGTCCTCCTCGTCCGTCTTGGGCGCCGGGGGCGTACGGGAGAGGAACAGGCCGAAGACCGGGGGCTGCGCCTGGAGCAGCTCCAGACGGCCGCCGTCGGCCTCCGCGAGGTCCCGCGCGACGGCCAGGCCGATGCCCGTGGAGTTCCGCCCGCTGATCGTCCGCTCGAAGATCCGCGCGCCGAGGTCGGCCGGCACCCCCGGCCCCTCGTCGGTCACCTCGATCACCGCCTGGTTGCCGGTGACCCGGGTGCGCAGGGCCACCGTGCCGCCGCCGTGCATCAGCGAGTTCTCGATCAGCGCGGCCAGCACCTGGGCGACCGCGCCCGGCGTGCCCACCGCCGTCAGGTGCCGCTTGCCGGAGCTGACGATGGCCCGGCCGGCGCTGCGGTAGGCGGGCCGCCACTCGGCGAGCTGCTGCTGGATGACCTCGTCCAGGTCGAAGGCGACCGCGGAGCCGGTGCGCGGGTCGCGCGAGTTGGTCAGCAGCCGCTCCACCACGTCGGTCAGCCGCTCCACCTGCGTCAGCGCGATGGTGGCCTCCTCCTTCACCGTCTCCGGGTCGTCGGTGAGGGTGATCTCCTCCAGCCGCATGGACAGGGCGGTGAGCGGGGTGCGCAGCTGGTGGGAGGCGTCGGCCGCGAGGCGCCGCTCGGCGGTCAGCATGCGCGCGATCCGCTCGGCGGAGGAGTCCAGCACATCGGCGACCCGGTCCAGCTCGGGCACGCCGTACCGCTTGTGCCGCGGGCGCGGGTCGCCGGAGCCGAGGCGTTCGGCGGTCTCGGCCAGGTCGGTCAGCGGGGAGGCGAGCCGGCCCGCCTGCCGCAGGGCGAGCAGCACGGCCGCGACCACCGCGAGCAGCGCGACCAGCCCGATGATCAGCAGGGTCCGGCCGACCTCGCGGGTCACCGCGGAGCGGGGCTCCTCGACGGTGACCGTCTCGCCCTCCTCGCCGCGCTGCGTGGAGTGGATGGTGTCGCCCTCGGGCTTCTCGCCGATCTCTATGGGCGCCTTGCCGGGCATGCGGATGACCGCGTACTGGTCCTTGCTGACCGGGTTGCGCAGCACGTCCGCGTTGACGTTCTCCGCGGCCAGCAGCCGGCTGTCCACGATGCTGGCCAGCCGCACCGCCTCCGACTCGACCCGTTCCTGGGCGCTGTTGCCGATGGTCCGGGTCTCGACGATGACGAGCGAGACACCGAAGACGGCGATCACCACCAGCACGACGGCGAGGGTGGACTGGATGAGACGTCGACGCATGGTCCGTTACCCGAGGTGTTCGCCGGCCCGGCTCAGCTCTTCTCGAAGCGGAAGCCCACGCCGCGCACCGTGGCGATGTACCGGGGGTTCGCCGCGTCGTCGCCGAGCTTCTTGCGCAGCCAGGAGATGTGCATGTCGAGGGTCTTGGTCGACGACCACCAGGTGGTGTCCCAGACCTCGCGCATCAGCTGGTCCCGGGTGACCACCCGGCCGGCGTCCCGCACCAGCACCCGCAGCAGGTCGAACTCCTTGGCGGTCAGCTGGAGCTCCTCGTCGCCCATCCACGCGCGGTGCGACTCCACGTCGATGCGCACCCCGTGGGTGGCCGGCGGCTGCTGCGGCTCGGCGGACCCGCGCCGCAGCAGCGCCCGCACCCGGGCGAGCAGTTCGGCGAGCCGGAAGGGCTTGGTGACGTAGTCGTCGGCGCCCGCGTCGAGGCCGACGACGGTGTCCACCTCGTCGGCCCGCGCGGTCAGGATGAGGATCGGCACGGTGTGGCCGTCGGCCCGCAGCCGGCGGGCGACCTCCAGGCCGTCCATGCCGGGCAGGCCCAGGTCCAGCACGACCAGGTCGACGCCGCCCTGCATTCCGGCGTCGAGCGCGGCGGGTCCGTCCTCGCGCACCTCGACCTCGTAACCTTCCCGGCGCAGGGCGCGGGCCAGCGGCTCCGAGATGGACGCGTCGTCCTCGGCGAGCAGTACACGGGTCATGAGGTGATGGTAGTCCGCCCGTCCACGGTGCCGGGGCGTGATCGCTTTCCCGGCCTCTTACCTTTGTTACCCGGCTGGTACGAACCATTGACCTGGGGATGGGATCGTAGGAGAGACCTTCGAAACCCGTCGCGCGGTTCCCGCGACACCTGTGATCCGCGTCTCAAGTCCTTCCATATCCGGCAGTGTCCTGCCGTATGGTGACCTGAACGCCTGTAGTACGCACCGGGGACCTTTGGCGGGCAGTCGACGCTGAAGGTCTCTTTTGTGTACGGGCTGATCGATCAGCCTTGAAAGGAATGACCTCTGGCCGGGCTCCGGGCGCAGCGACGCGTGTGGGGCGTGGATCCCGGTGGTCGCCGTCCGCCGCCTCCGTGATCCGGAGGCGGACTCCCCCTGGGCGTGGGGGTGGACGACCGACCCGCCGGTGCCGGCCGCACCCCCACCGGGCGCGCAACTCCCCCAAGCTCGGCTCCGCCGAGCAGGGGGGACACCCACCCGCGCGTCCCGACCAGCAAGGAACGACCATGGCGTCCAGCCTGACGAAGGACTCGGTCCGACCGGGCACCCCCGGTTCCGAGAAGACGTTCTTCGGCCACCCCCGCGGACTGGCCACTCTCTTCATGACCGAGATGTGGGAGCGCTTCTCCTACTACGGCATGAGGGCCCTGCTCCCGCTGTACCTGGTGGCCCCGGGTGGCCTGCACCTCAGCGGTGGCACGGCGAGCGCGATCTACGCGGTGTACCTGTCGCTCGTGTACCTGCTCGCCCTGCCCGGCGGCTGGTTCGCCGACCGTCTGCTCGGCCCGCGCAAGACGGTCGCCGTCGCGGGCGCGGTCATCATGCTGGGCCACCTGTGCCTGGCGGTCCCCTTCGCCGCGAGCTTCTACGTCGGCCTGGTGCTCGTCGCCATCGGCTCGGGTCTGCTGAAGGCCAACATCTCGACCATGGTCGGCCACCTGTACAAGGGTCCGGAGGACCCGCGCCGCGACGGTGGCTTCACGCTCTTCTACATCGGCATCAACCTCGGCGCCTTCGTCGCCCCGCTGGTCATCGGCACCATCGGCGAGAACGTCAACTGGCACCTGGGCTTCGCGCTGGCCGCGCTCGGCATGGCGCTGGGTCTGACCCAGTACCTGCTGGGCGGCCGTCACCTGAACCCGAAGAGCAGCGAGGTCCCGACCCCGCTGACCGCCGAGGAGAAGGCCGCCACGCTGCGCAAGGGCCTGATCTGGCTGGCTGTCGCCGCGGTGTTCTACGGCGTCGTCGGCGGCACCGGTCACTTCACCCTGAACTGGGCGCTGATCCCGCTCACCGTCATCGGTCTGATCGTGCCGATCCTGGTCATCGCCAAGATCATGCGGGACAAGGACCTGGACGCGGGCGAGCGCTCGAAGGTGTCGGCGTACATCTGGTTCTTCGTGGCCGCGGCCGTCTTCTGGATGATCTACGACCAGGGCGGCTCGACCCTGTCGCTGTTCGCCAAGGACAGCGCCGAGAACTCGGTCCTCGGCTGGGACTTCCCGGTCTCCTGGTACCAGTCGGTCAACCCGGTCCTGATCATGGCGCTGGCGCCGGTCTTCGCCTGGCTGTGGCTGTGGCTGAACCGGCGCGGCAAGGAGCCGAGCACGATCGTGAAGTTCTCCTCCGGTCTGGTGCTGGTCGGTGTGTCCTTCTTCGTCTTCCTCGCCCCGCTGTCGGTGGCGGAGGGCGGTCACAAGGCCGCGGCGCTGTGGCTGGTGGCGATCTACTTCGTGCAGACCGTCGGTGAGCTGACGCTGTCCCCGGTGGGTCTGTCGGTGACCACGAAGATGGCGCCGCAGAAGTACGCATCCCAGATGATGGGCGTCTGGTTCCTCGCGGTGACCGCGGGCGACTCCGTCACCGCCCTGCTGTCCAACCCGGCCGTCGGCGGCGTCAACCTCGACAAGAAGGGCTTCGTCGCCCTGGAGGCCGTGCTCGCCGTGATCGCGGGTGTCGCGGTGTGGATGTACCGCAACAAGGTCAAGAAGCTGATGGGCAACGTCAACTAGTCCGTCCGGTCCGTCGGGACCGAGCCAGGAGGGCCGCCGCACCCCGTCGGGTACGGCGGCCCTCCGTCTGTACGCCCTCGTTCGTCAGGCGCCGCCTTCGGTCAGGCCGGCGCGCCCAGTTCCGCCCACACCGTCTTGCCCGGCATGCCGGTGATCCGGATGACGCCCCAGTCCAGGCACAGCCGCTGCACGATGAACATGCCGTGGCCGCCGGGCCGGCCGGCCCGGTGCGGGGTGCGCGGGGCCGGCTGGCCGGCGCCCCGGTCCGAGACCTCCACCCGGATCACCTTGTTGTCGCAGGTGAGCCGCAGTTCGTCGGGGCCCTCGGCGTGCAGGCAGGCGTTGGTGACCAGTTCGGAGACGACGAGCAGCACGTCCTCGGCGGCGGCCCGCCGGTCGGCGGTGGCGGCGGGCAGCCAGTCCCACGCGTACAGCGCCTGGCGGGTGAAGTCGCGGGCGAGCGGGACGACCCCGCTCTCGCCTTCCAGGCGGAGTCTGCGCACCTGCCGTTCGCGGCTGCGCGGGGTGCCGTCGGACGGCACGGACGGCGCGGACGGCGGCCCCGGGACTGGCCGTTGAACAGGACGGTCACCAAGCGGGAGGA
>NZ_JACBWZ010001100.1 GCF_013870595.1 Streptomyces sp. WELS2
CACCGGCCGGCGGATCCACGCCGTCCGCTTCGACACCACGGTGGTGCGCCGGTTCCCGGTGCTCACCTCGCGCGGCGTCAGCGGCGCCCTCGCGCTGGTCGACGTCCATGGCGAACGGGTCGTGCTGCGCCGCGGCGACTTCGCCCGGTCGGGGGAGTGGTGGTCCGCGATCTGCGGGGGCGTCGTCGCCGCGCAGACCCCGCGGGCCCTGGCCGCGCTGCGGCAGGGCGCGCGGCTGGCCTTCGGCTCCCTGTGGATCACCGCGGACGCCGTCGGCTCCGCCCGGGCCTGCCTGCCCTGGACCGAGGTGCAGCGGATCGAGGTCCAGGGCGGTTTCGTCGCCGTCCGTGCCGAGGGCGGCCGGCCGATGTGGGTCACGGCCTCCTCCGGGATCCCGAACCTCTGCGTCTTCCGGTCCCTCGCCGAACACCTCGCCCGCGCCGGGCGGGACGACGACTGACGTGCCTCGATCGCACCGCCCTCGGTATCCGGCGGACTCGGCCGACGGCCACCCGGCCCACCGGACACGGAACGACCAACGAGTACGGAACGCATACAGAAGGAGACAGTCATGGCCGACAGCTACCGGTACCGGTGCGGTGAGTGCGGGCACCGCACCTCCTGGGGGAGCGAATCCCAGGGGGAGAAGGCGATCGAGGAGCACTACCGCCGCGGTCACCCGGCCGTCGTCCCCGGCGGGATGGTCGAGTTCCGCAAGGGATCGTCCGGCGGCGGCGGAGGCGGCTGCCTGCTCGCCCTGGGCATCCTCGTCGTCATCCTGATCATCGCCTCTCAGCACTGATCAGGCACTGAACACAACTGCCGGGCGGTACAACCAGATATCGCTACGAGATCGACACATCGCGACAGCAGACGACCGGTATAAAAACGAACCGGAAACGAGGCGTCCAACCCGCCACCCCGGAGACCCCGACATTCATGGGGCCACCGGGGTGCAGCGGCGCTCGGGTCTGGGTATTCCCATCGAACTCGATGTTCGATGGGGTCGATGCTACGGGGGCGGAGCACATGGGCAGACGGGTCTGGACAGGCAGTTCCGGAGTGGAGGCCGCCGACGCGGTCTTCGCGCTGATGAGACGGCTCATCGACGGCTTCCGGGCGAACCCTCCGGTGACCCCGCTGGTGGTGCTGCAGGCCACCGAGGAGGACGAAACCGGCACCCTCGACCGACGGGTCGCCCAAGTGGTGGAGTTCGTCCGCCAGAGCCAGCAGCCGCGGGGCCTGATCGCCAAGCGGCTCGACGGCGGGGGCGGCCCGGACCCGTACTCCTCGGCCGTCGACATGGTGCGCCAGCTGTGCGAGCACTCCTGGGACAACGCACGGCAGTCGCAGTACAAGACCTTCAGCTTCCCGCGCTCACGCCTGCTGCGGGCCATCGAGCAGGCCGCGCCCGAGGTCGGCGCCGAGGTGACCACGGTGTGGACGGCGGCGGAGCGCCGCGAGCGCCTGATGCGCCGGCTGGCCGAGCTGCGCTGGCGTCCCGACGGCGGCTCCGGCGGCGGGGAGGGCCGGCGCCGCGTTCCGGCATTCGCGGAGACCGTCGGCGCCGTCGTCAACCCCTCCGGATTCGCGGGGGCCATGTTCATCGCCTGCCTCAGCGTGCTGCTGGGCGAGGGCGGCTGGCGTACGGCGGTGTGGGGCGGCGCCCTGGCACTGACGGGGTTCGGCCTGGTGCACCTGCTCGCGGCGGACCGGGTCGCGCTGGTCGTACTCGGTCCGGGACGGGTCGTACTCG
>NZ_JACBWZ010001101.1 GCF_013870595.1 Streptomyces sp. WELS2
GCGTAGACGCCGTTGGCGGTGTGGGTGAGGACGGCGTCGCGGTAGGCCTGGCGGATCTCGCTGATGCGGGCCAGTCCCACCAGCGCGGCGGGCCTGAGCTGGCCGGAGTTGACGGCGGCCATCAGGTCGGTGCCGCCCGCCACGGGGACGGCGGTGGGCATGGCCGCGAGGGCCGCCACCGCCTCGTCCAGCGTCGTGGGCAACGTGACGGCCTGTGCCGTCCGCGGTGCGTGCGTGGTCAAACCGGCTGCCCCTTCCCGCTGCCCCACCTGGTCCCGCCTGTGTTGCCGTACGGTACGTGCTGACAGGGCGGACGACGCAACTCTGGCACATCTTCGCAACGCCCGAACGCGGGGGTCCGCTAGGAGGCTTTCGCCCACCTCACCGGGGGGTTGGTCCGGTTTCGCACGGCTTCGGCGGTGCGGGCGGATTGCCACTCTCCGGTGATGCTGCCAGGGTTTTTCCGGTACTTGTTCGGGGGCGGTGCGGGGCGGGGCGGGTCCGGGGGTCGCGTGCGGTCAGCGGTTCGGGGGCGGTCCCTCGATCGGGCGCCCGGGCACGCCGGGGCGGCGCTGCCAGGGGCGGGGTCCGGTGGGCGGCCGGTAGGCGACGCCGAGGGCGTCAAGTCGCCGGTAGTGGGCGCTCATCCGGCGTTCGAAGTCCGCGTAGTCCCGGTCGGCGGGGGCGGGCAGCGGGCTCCAGGCGACCTCGGCGAACGCGGCGAGGCGGGGGAAGGCCTGGTAGTCCACGCGCGCGGAGTCCTCCAGCACCTCGGTCCACACGTTGGCCTGGGTGCCCAGCACGTGCCGGGCCTCCTCCTCGGTGAGCCCCGCCGGTACGGGTTCGAAGCGGTAGACGTCCTCCAGGGTGCGCACGAAGCCGATGGGCACCGGTTCGTCGTCGCCGGGGGCCTGCCGGTGGTCCAGGTACACGTACTGCTCCGGGCACATGACCACGTCGTGGCCGGCCCGCGCGGCGGCGACGCCGCCCGCGTAGCCGCGCCAGGAGGCGACGGCCGCGCCCGGCGCGAGCCCGCCCTCCAGGATCTCGTCCCAGCCGATGAGGCGGCGCCCGCGCGCGGCGAGCCAGGCGTCGAAGTGCCCGATGAACCAGGACTGGAGCGCGTCCTCGTCGGTGAGGCCGAGGTCGGCGATGCGGGTCTTGGCGGTGACGGACCCGGTCCACTGCTCCTTGCGGCACTCGTCGCCGCCGACGTGCACGAACGCGGAGAACTCCGCGGCGTCGGCGGGGAACAGCTCCAGCACCTCCTCGAACACCCCTTCGTAGAAGCGCAGGGTGGTGTCGGTGGGCGCGAGCACGTTGGACGAGATGCCCCAGGTGTCCCAGACGGAGAGGGCGGTCGTGTCGACGACGTCGGTGTTGCCGAGTTCCGGGTACGCGGCGATGGCGGCCTGCGAGTGGCCCGGTACGTCGATCTCGGGGACGACGCTGATGTGCCGTTCGGCGGCGTAGGCGACGATCTCCCGGATGTCGTCCTGGGTGTAGTAACCGCCGTGCGGCTTCTCGTCCCACAGCGGTGAGGCCCGGTGGCCGAATTTGGTCCGCGAGCGCCAGGAGGCGATTTCGGTCAGCTTCGGATAGCGCCGGATCTCGATCCGCCAGCCCTGATCGTCCGTCAGATGCAGGTGCAGGACGTTGAGTTTGTGCGCGGCCATCAGGTCCAGATAGCGCAGCACGCCCTCCTTGGGCATGAAGTGCCGGGCGACGTCGAGGAGCAGGCCGCGCCAGCGGAA
>NZ_JACBWZ010001102.1 GCF_013870595.1 Streptomyces sp. WELS2
ACACGCACGGAGGACTTCCGATGAAGGTCCAGCGCATCCTTCCCACCGAGGAGGCGGCCGATCTGCTCGGCCTGGTCCGGGACATCGCTGCCGGCGAACTCGCTCCCCGCGTCGCCGAATTCGAGGACTCCCACACCTTCCCCCGGGAGATCGTGCGCACCCTGGGCAAGGCCGGCCTGCTGAGCCTGCCGTACCCCGAGGAGTACGGCGGCGGCGGACAGCCGTACGAGGTCTACCTCCAGGCGCTGGAGGAGATCGCCTACCACTGGTTCGGGGTCGCCGAAGCGGTCAACGTGCACAACCTCGCCTGCTTCGGCACCGCCGCCTACGGCACCCGGGCCCAGCGCGAGGAACTGCTGCCCGGCATGCTCGGCGGCGAACTCCTCGGCGCCTACTGCCTGTCCGAGCCGGAGGCCGGGTCGGACGCCGCCGCCCTCACCACCCGGGCGGTCCGGGAGGACGACGGCTACCGGATCAGCGGGACCAAGGCGTGGGTCACCCACGCCGGACACGCGGACTTCTACACCGTGTTCACCCGCACCGGCGGACCGGGCGCCCGGGGCCTGTCCTGCCTGGTGGTGCCCGGTGGTACGCCCGGCATGGTGGTACACGAGCCGGAACGGAAACTCGGCGTGTGGTCCAACCCGACCGCCCAGATAGGCTTCGACGGCGTCCGGGTGCCGGCCGGGCGGCTGATCGGCCGCGAGGGCAAGGGCTTCCTGATCGCGATGGGCGCACTGGACTGCGGCCGGCTCGGCATCGCGGCCTGCGCGGTCGGCATCGCCCAGGCCGCCGCCGACTACGCCGTGCGGTACGCCAAGGAACGCCGCCAGTTCGGGCAGCGGATCCTCGCCTTCCAGGGAATCGGCTTCCTGCTCGCCGACATGGCCACCCAGATCGCCGCGGCCCGGGCACTCACCCTGGCGGCCGCCCGGCTGAAGGACGCCGGCCGCCCGTACTCGCTGGAAGCGGCGAAGGCGAAGCTGTTCGCCACCGACGTGGCGATGAAGGTGACCACCGACGCGGTGCAGGTCCTCGGCGGCGCAGGCTATGTCCGCGACCACCCGGTGGAGCGCTGGATGCGCGAGGCCAAGCTGCTGCAGATCGTCGAAGGCACCAACCAGATCCAGCGCATGGTCATCTCGCAGGGCCTGTAGCCGTCCGGGCACGCCCCCTTTGTCAACAGCGCCGAACGAGGCAACCCGAAAGGACGGTTCGGAACACGATGACCACGGTCGAGGAGCGGACCCTCACACTGGACTCCGCCAGATCCGGCACGGGCCCCGCCACCTGGGGCCAGCGGGCGATCTGGGGCGTCGTCACCCGGCTCGGTGACGACGCCCCCCGCTACAATTTGCGGCTGGACCTGCCGCTCGACCCGCCCCGCCCCGCCTCCCGCGTCCTCGCGGACCTGACGGAGCTGCTGCGGATGCACGACAGCCTGCACACCCGTCTCCTGCCGGACGGCGAGGACGGGCTGCGCCAGGTCGTGGACGGGTGCGGCGAGCTGCCCGTGGCGGTCCGCACCTGCGCCGCCGCTCAGGCCCCGGCGGTCGGCGAAGCCCTGCTGGACGAGCTGGCGGGACGCTCCTTCGATCACGCGCGCCAGTGGCCTTTCCGGGTCGGCCTCGTGGAGTGCGAAGGGCTGGTGCACCGGCTGGTGCTGGCGGCCTCGCACACCGCGATGGACCTGTGGGGCGAGGGCCGGATGCTGCGCGACCTGCGGCTGATCGAGGCGGGCGAGACCGCCGA
>NZ_JACBWZ010001103.1 GCF_013870595.1 Streptomyces sp. WELS2
TACCAGCGCGGAGACCGGCCTGCACGCTCTCACCCCGGCCGAGCACCGCACCGCCCTGCTGGCCGCCAAGGGTCTCACCAACAAGGAGATAGCCGACCGGCTCTACGTCACCCGGCGCACCGTCGAACTCCACCTCAGCCGCGTCTACCGCAAACTCGCCGTCGCAGGCCGCGGCGACCTGCCGGCCGCGGTCGCCGACCAGCTCCCCGACCCCGCCCGGCGGCCCCTGCGCCGCGTCGACGCGGCCGTGAGTCCGCCGGACCGCCCCGCCCGGTCGATGACCCTTCGTCCGGCCTCATGACCCCGGGCCCGGTCCCGGCCCCCGGGCCCCCGCGCCGGATCCCACCGGCGCCGCGAGCGCGGGCCCGCCGCCCACGGCCGGCCTGATCCGGGAAGGCCCCGGGCCGTCACCCCATCCCCTGGCTCATCACCCCGCACGCGTGCGGGCATCCGGCCCCGCACGCTCCATCCCAGAATCGGACACCGTCATGTCTCTCGACTCCCCCGCCTCCCGGCGCGCGGCGGACCGCGTCCCGGCACCGGACGCGCCCCCGGGCGGAGGGCCCCTGCTCCTCACGGCCCTCGCCCTGCTCGCACTCAATCTCCGCGCCCCGCTGACCTCCGTCGCCCCACTGCTCAAGCCGCTGCGCACGGACCTGCACCTCAGTGACACGGCGGTCGGCGTACTCACCTCCCTGCCCGTGCTGTGCCTCGGACTGTTCGCCTTCGTCGCCCCACGGCTCGGCCGCCGCTACTCCACCCGCGCCGTCCTCACCGTCTCGCTGTTGATCCTCACCGCCGGGGGCCTGCTGCGGACCGCCCCCTCCGTCGCCGCCCTGTTCCTGGGAACCGTGCTCGTCGCGGCGCCGATCGGGGTCGCCAACGTGCTCATACCCGGGCTCATCAAGCGCCGGTTCCCGCAGTCCGTGCCGCGTGTGTCCGCCTTCTACTCGGGCGCGCTGACCTTCGGCGCGGCGGGCGGTCCCGCGGTGGCCGTGCCCCTCGCCGACGCCACCGGATCCGCCTGGCGGGCCCCGCTGGTGCTCCTCGTGGTGCCCGTGGCCCTGGTGACGGCCGTGGTGGTCCTGATCGCCCTCGACCGCCGGCCCCGCGCGGAGTCCGGCGCCGGTGCGCCGGACTCCGGCGGGCGGCCGCCCGGTCTGTGGCGCAACCCGCTGGCCTGGCAGGTGACCGTGTTCTTCGGCGCCCAGGCCCTGTTGTCGTACACGGTCTTCGGGTGGCTGCCGACCATGTGGCAGGACCGTGGTGGGAGCGCGGCGTCCGCAGGTCTCGCGCTGTCGCTGTGCAGCGCGGTGGGCGTGCTGGGAGCCTGGCTGCTGGCCGTCTCCGGGCGGCGCCTCGCCGATCAGCGTCCGGCCGGCGTGGTGGTGGCCTGCCTGAGCGGGGCCGGCGTGGTGGGAGTGGTGGCCGGGCCGAGGAGCCTGGCATGGCCCGCGGTGGTCGTCCTCGGCCTCGGCCTGGGAGCCGGATTCGCCCTCGCGCTCAGCCTGTTCGCGCTGCGCTCGCCCGACGCGCCGACCACCGCCGCCCTGTCCGCCATGGGCCAGGG
Source organism: Streptomyces sp. WELS2 (assembly GCF_013870595.1). Lineage (GTDB taxonomy): Bacteria > Actinomycetota > Actinomycetes > Streptomycetales > Streptomycetaceae > Streptomyces. The sequence continues at coordinate 1,571 of NZ_JACBWZ010001103.1, forward strand.
CATCGGTTACCTGATCGGTGTGCTGGGCCCCCTGGGGGCGGGAGCGCTCCACGACGTCACCGGGACCTGGGGGTGGCCGCTCGTCGTACTGCTGACCGCGTGCGCCGTACAGATCTTCGTCGCACTCCCCGCGGGCAGGGCCCGTACCGTCACCGCCCCCTCACCGCGCTGACGCCGCGGCC
>NZ_JACBWZ010001104.1 GCF_013870595.1 Streptomyces sp. WELS2
CGGCATCGTCCGCGCCTCCGCCCGCTTCGACAAGCCCCTCGGCCAGCTCGCCGAGGGCCCGGGAGCGCGCGGCCTGCGCGCCCGCCTCCACACCGATTCCGGTCACGTGCCGATCTCGCCCCCTCCCTGCCGCTCGTGTGCTGCCCTGGTGTTGCCCACTCCCCCACTGTGGCACCCGCCACCGACATCGCAATGCCGGTGGGCCAAGTGCCGGAACGCTTGCGCGGCACCCTAGTTGGGGCCTGGGCCCCCGTCAGCCGGATAGCCGATCGCTCACTCGATGGAATGGCTTTGGTCAGAGCTGGGTGACAGACAGCAAAGATCAGGCCCCGGATTTGCGATCCGGGGCCTGGGTGTCATACGTGCAGGTCAGAAGGGTGTGGGCTCAGGCGCCCGGGGACTGCGCCGCCTTCGCCGCGATGTCGGTGCGGTACTGGGAGCCGTCCAGGCCGATCCGGCCCACCGCCCGGTAGGCCCGCTCGCGCGCCTCGGCCAGGTCCTTGCCGGTGGCCGTGACGGACAGCACGCGTCCGCCGGCGCTGACGACCGCGTCGCCCTGGTGCTTCGTACCGGCGTGCAGCACGTACGCGTGCGGGGCGTCCTCGGCGGCCACCGCGTCCAGCCCGGTGATCGGGTCGCCGGTGCGCGGGGTGCCGGGGTAGTTGTGCGAGGCGACGACGACGGTGACGGCCGCGTCCTCGCTCCAGCGCAGCGGCGCGAGGTCGGCCAGGTTCCCGGTGGCGGCGGCCATCAGCACGCCGGCCAGCGGCGTCTTCAGGCGGGCCAGCACGACCTGGGTCTCGGGGTCGCCGAAGCGGGCGTTGAACTCGATGACCCGGACCCCGCGCGAGGTGATCGCGAGACCGGCGTAGAGCAGCCCGGAGAAGGGCGTGCCCCGGCGGCGCATCTCGTCCACCGTCGGCTGGAGCACGGTCTGCAGCACCTCGTCGACCAGCTTCGGGTCGGCCCACGGCAGCGGCGAGTACGCGCCCATGCCGCCGGTGTTGGGGCCCTCGTCGCCGTCCAGGGCGCGCTTGAAGTCCTGGGCGGGCTGGAGCGGTACGACGGTCTCGCCGTCGGTGATGGCGAAGAGGGACACCTCGGGGCCGTCGAGGAACTCCTCGATCACCACCCGGTCGCACCCGGCGGCGTGCGCCTTGGCGGCCTCGATGTCGGAGGTGACGACCACGCCCTTGCCGGCGGCCAGACCGTCGTCCTTGACGACGTACGGGGCGCCGAAGGCGTCCAGGGCCTCGGCGACCTCCTCGGCGCCGGTGCAGACGTAGGAGCGGGCGGTGGGCACCCCGGCCGCCGCCATGACGTCCTTGGCGAACGCCTTGGACCCCTCGATCCGGGCGGCCTCCCCGGACGGGCCGAACACCGGGATGCCGGCCGCGCGGACGGCGTCGGCCACACCGGCGACCAGCGGGGCCTCCGGGCCGACGACGACCAGTTCGGCACCGAGGCGGGTGGCCAGTCCGGCCACGGCGGCACCGTCGAGCGCGTCGACCTGGTGCAGCTCGGCCACCTCGGCGATGCCGGCGTTGCCGGGGGCGCAGTGCAGCGCGGTGACGTCGGGGTCGAGGGACAGGGAGCGGCACAGGGCGTGTTCGCGGGCGCCGCCGCCGATGACAAGGACCTTCACGGGGTCAGCCTAATGGCAAGGTCGCCGAAGACCGGGGGGTGGGTTTGTCGGAGGTTCCTCCAAAGAGGCCCGGAGGAGTCCGGGGCGGGGTCCGGGCGGGGCGGC